>JANOEZ010000346.1:0-2972 GCA_031413335.1 Nitrospirota bacterium | reverse complement strand
TCCAGGCGATCATCCGCTTGGCCGAACGCGCGGCGAAGGATCCGCGCGATCACGTTGTCCCGGACAACGCCGCGTTGCTCTCGAAGCCGGCGGTTCAAACGAAGTTTGGTATGGTGGGCCGTGCAGGGGTCGAACCTGCGGCCCGCTGATTAAGAGTCAGCTGCTCTACCAACTGAGCTAACGGCCCCACCTGATTGGTCTGCCTGCTATGTTTTGGAGCACCTGCATGGTGCGCCTGACAGGATTTGAACCTGTGGCCCCTAGCTCCGGAGGCTAGTGCTCTATCCAGCTGAGCTACAGGCGCGTCCTGTGCAAGGTCAGGAACCTTACCATAGCCCCCGCGCGCTGTCTAGCGCGGGCGGAGGTTCTGTCGAGGGTGTGACGGATGCATTGAACAGAAGAGTCGCCGGTCAGTGGGCGACAGGCGAGCCATCCGAAGGCTCTTCATAATCGAGCTCGACGATCAACTCGCCCTTGGGCGAAAAGAATCCCTGCCCATCCATCTGGACGATCCCGCTGCAGTTGTCCTGAAAGAACTCGAGGATCCAGCCGTTGAAATCGTACCCGTCGTCGGTCATCTCGGCCTTGGCCAGACGGGTCGTGACGACGAACCGGGCGTCGGCGACGGATTGCCGGACGACTTGCGCCTCGACATCGTCGAATGTCGCGAGCCGTTCCAGATAATATTGCCGTTCCTGCTCGAACGCATCCTGATACGATCCCCGGTCGCGCGCGCAGATGACCTCGATCGGCTTGCGTTCGCGGTTGTAGCCGAGCGAGATATGCACCCAGGCCCAGTCGTCCAGCGCCGCCGGATCGATTTTGGGGATGAGCGGGATCTGGCCCTTCGCCTTCAAAAAATCCAGCAGCAGCCGCAACGGAGGAGAATTCTCCCGCAGGCAGAACACGCGCGTATAGAGGAATGTCTCCTGCGCTCCCTCCTGGGAGGAGGGAGGAGTCGGAAGAATCGGGAGTTCTTTTCCCATGAATGCCTCTGCCGTCGCGCGGGCCTTCCCCGTCGCGTCCCGCGTACTGTACTCCGGCGCGCGAGCGACTGCAAGATTCGTCACGGCGCGCAGGGTGTCCGCTCTGGATGCGCGTTTTGTGGTTGACAGGGTAGACCTCGTTGGATACACTCCCGACCGGTTTTTGGATGTGGGCGCGCAAATCCGGCTTCAAACGTCTTACTTCGATCAATTGACAGCGCGAGGAAGTTCCTGCGGAGGCCTGCCGCAGTTCGACAATCATTTCATGATGTGAGGAGGGCTGTGCATGGCAAAAGGAATGACAAAGTCCCAGGTCGCCGATCATTTGGCTGAACAAGTCGGCCTGACCAAGAAGGTGGCGGCCCAGTTCCTGGACGAACTGGCGAGCCTGGCCTACAAGCAGGCCAAGAACGTGTTTACGCTGCCCGGCATCGGCAAGCTGAAGTTGGCCTACCGCAAGGCGCGGATGGGACGCAACCCGCAGACGGGCGCGCCGATCCAGATCAAGGCCAAGACCGTGCTCAAGTTCCGCGTGGCGAAAGCAGCCAAGGACGCCATCCTCGGCAAACGCTAAGCAGTCTGCCGCCTGAAGAGGCGATGACACACAGCGGGGCCGGCTCTTGATGAGGGAGCCGGCCCCGTGTCTTTTCGAATCTGCCGGAGCAGAATGGCTACATCGGAGCCAGGCCGGTGCCGCCCATGCCATCATGGGCCACGAGCTTGATGGCGTCGCCGTCATGCACGAGGGAGTCCTCGCTGGCGATCCGCTTGTTGATCGTGATCATCAGTTTCTTTTCTCTCATCAACTGTCCGACGTGCTGGCGCAGACGGGGCTGACGCCGGATCAATTGCTGGACGGAAACCGGCTCGGTAATGTCGCAGGCCAGATCGCGTTCGCCGTCGTCGGTCTGCAACTGGCCCATGAGTATGATGGTCACCATAGGAATCACATGCTCCGCCTGGCTCCGGTGGTGGACGGTTGACGGGCCGGGCCGGGTTTGATAAGGACAGCCTATGCCCACGCTCGACGTCCAGGAACCGGGAATGCCGGATCTTCAGTTTGTCCTGATGGTCGTCGCGCTCTGCACGGCAGAGCTTCCGTCTTTAAACATACCACAGCCGCTGCGCGCAACCATTTTTGATCGCTGCTGGACGCTGACGCATGACGGTCCCCTGCCGGTCCATCCGAAGGAGCGGGTGCTGGATTTGCGTGGCGGCACGGAAGTGACGCTCGAGGCCCTGGCGGTGACGATCCGCGCCCATCTGGCCGACGCCGGCATTACGCGATTGACCTGGGAGCATCTGCCGAGCGAACCGACCAGGACCAGTTCGCCCCAAGCGTTCCCGCTGGTCGAGCGGCTGCAGCAACTGTATCCGGAGCCTCCCGATAGTGTGGATCCTCCGGGATCAGCGAGCTGAACGGACGCGCGGCGGTCTACGAGGATCCTTCGATGAAATTCATTGAGACGAAATTACACGGTGTCGTGATTGTCGAGCCGGCCGTCTTCGAGGACCCGCGCGGATATTTTCTGGAGACCTATCACGCCGGGAAGTATGCGGCTGGCGGGATTCGTGGTCCGTTCGTCCAGGACAATTTCTCGCATTCCGTGCGCGGCACGCTCCGGGGGCTGCACTATCAGTTGGCACACGCGCAAGGGAAACTGGTGATGGCTCTGGAGGGGCACATCTTCGACGTGGCGGTGGATATCCGGAAGGGGTCTCCGACCTTCGGCCAGTGGGTCGGGGTTGAATTGTCGGGAGAGAACAAACGCCAGCTCTACGTTCCGCCCGGTTTTGCGCACGGGTTCTGCGTGCTCAGCGAGACGGCGGACGTGCTCTATAAATGCACGGATGTGTATGCCCCCAAGGATGAGCGGGGGATTCTCTGGAACGATCCGACCATCGCGATTGCCTGGCCGATCACCACGCCGCGGCTCTCCAGGAAGGACGGAGCCTACACGCGCCTCTCCGAGATGGCGGACGAGC
>JANOEZ010000345.1:0-8712 GCA_031413335.1 Nitrospirota bacterium | reverse complement strand
CAGTTTGCTTGGGGTTGTGTGTGCTGTAGTGGACTTCCATTCCGCCTAATCCCTCTGTCTTCAGTTTCTCACACAGTGTGAAGAGTCCCTCGCCGCCCTGTTTGGCCCAGAGGGGATGGGCGAGGACAGGGACGCCCTTGGCGGCTCTGATCCAGCCCATGGCCTCGATCGGCTCCGGCAAGTCGCGCGGCACATAGGCCGGTTTGCCCTGCGCAAGGAAACGGTCGAAGGCTTCCTTGGCCGACGTGACGTAGCCTTTTCGCATGAGAACCTGTGCGATGTGAGGGCGTCCGACCGATTCGGTTCCGGCCAGTTCCCGTACCTCGTCATAGGTCAGGTCGCACCCCAGTGCGCGCAGCCGCTCGATGATCTGGGGGTTGCGGCGGTGGCGGCTGGCACGAAGCCCGGCCAGCCTGGTGTTCAGCGTCGGATCCTGCCAATCCAGGAAATAGCCGAGGATGTGCAATTCGCTCTCGCCGAACCGTGAGCTGATTTCCACGCCGGGGATGATTTCGATGCCGAGGCGCGCGCCGGCTTCCAGGGCCTCGGGCAGGCCGGTGGTGATGTCGTGATCGGTGATGGCCAGCGCGGTCACGCCGGCCTTGTGCGCAAGGGCGAGCACCTCGGCCGGCGGCAGGCTGCCGTCCGAATGGGTGGTATGGAGATGCAGGTCAAGCCGGGGCATAGCGTTATGCGTGACGCGTCATGCGTGATGGGTTTGGAAGAGCACCATTGTTGTCAGATTTCCAAAGCCTTCTACTCATCACGCGTCATGATGCTCGCTGCGCGAGCAGCCGGGCGGTGAAGATGGAGCTGCCTCCGCGGACGTCGGCGTGCTCGCCCTCGTCATAGCGGAGAATTCTGAGGCCGCGCGCGAGGCCCAGCAGTTCATTGTGATCGAGGCAGAACTCCTTCCGGCGCGGATGCCCGTGGCGGAGCTGGTTGTCGACGAGAAAAGTCTCGTAGATCAGGACGCCGCCCGGTTTGAGCGCGCGAAGCACTGCCGGGAAGAGCGGCCGGTGGAGGTACAAGAATCCAAGGATGACATCGTAGCGGGCGGTCGGAATGTCAGGTGGGCTGGAGGCATCTTCAAGTTCCATGGCGCGGACTGTGATGGCTGTCAGT
Organism: Nitrospirota bacterium; assembly: GCA_031413335.1. Classification (GTDB taxonomy): domain Bacteria; phylum Nitrospirota; class Nitrospiria; order Nitrospirales; family Nitrospiraceae; genus 2-02-FULL-62-14. The sequence continues at coordinate 7,587 of JANOEZ010000345.1, read as the reverse complement.
CTCTGTTGCGCGGCCGCGGCCGTCAGATCCGCCAGCGCCTGCTCGTCGCGATCGATTGCGTCGACCGCGAATCCCTGTGACGCCAGGTAGAGCGTGTTCCGGCCTCTCCCGCAGGCGATATCCAGGGCCTGTCCACGTGGAAGCAGCGGCAGGGAGTCTTTCAGGAATTGCGCGGGGGTCGGATCGCACGCCACCGTCGGTCTCGTGCGCTCGAGTTTGACGCCGACGGATCCCTGTACGCTGTCCACAGGCGGGATGACTTTTCGAATCCAGAGGTTTGCGCTGAGGACGGGGAATTCGCGGAAGAGCATGGCCGCCACGGCTTCGCCCAATGTCTCCAACAGGATGTAGGGCTGTTTGCGGCCGATTTCCAGGACTCGCGCGGCCACAGCGGCATAGTCGACTGCATGGGCGATGTCGCCCGTGGAGGCCGCCAGCGCGAAGGCGTCAGACGCGTACTCAAGTTCCAGATCAATCGCGATGGGCTGCGCCGCCTGACGTTCGGCGGCGGTGACCCCGCAATGTCCTTGGAATTCAAGGCGTTCAATCATCAGATGGTCGGCCATGCGGCATTGTCGTTGATGAGAAGCTTCTCCGTCAAGGAATCTGCGCCTTGCTTGACTCCTCTTCCAAGCGACTCCTATAATCCATCCACAATGCGGCCGCCGCAGCCAAGGCTGCAATTTGTCGAGGAAAATGGGCGACCTGACGCATTTCAATAAGTCCGGGCGGGCGCGCATGGTCGATGTCTCGCAGAAGGCCTCGACCGAACGGGTGGCTGTCGCCCAAGCCCGCGTGTTCATGCTGCCGGACACCCTGGCGCAGATTCAAAAGGGTAAAATTGCCAAGGGCGATGTGCTGGCCGTGGCCCAGGTTGCGGGAGTCATGGGCGCCAAGCGGACTCCCGAACTCATCCCCATGTGCCATCCGCTGCTGATCAGCAGCGTGGATCTCTCGTTCAAGGAAGAATCGCAGCCGGATCGGGAAGGGCGGTGCGCCATCACCATCACGGCGACGGTCAAGACGACTGGCCCGACCGGCGTCGAGATGGAAGCCATGACGGCGGTCTCGGTGTCGGCGCTGACGATTTACGACATGTGCAAGGCGGTGGATAAGGGGATCAGTTTCGGAGCCATCCATCTCCTCTCCAAGTCCGGTGGAAAATCAGGGGCCTACACCAGGTCATGATCACCATCAAGCTGTTCGGGCTGATCAAAACCCTCGCGAACAACCAGGCCGAGTTGGCCGTGGCGCTCACCGGCGGGCGGCGGGTGCAGGATCTGGTGGCCACGCTGGATGCGCAGTACCCAAAAATCGGCGAGTTGGTTCATCAAAAGCGGGTGCTGATCTCCGTCAATCAGGACATCGCCCACGGCGAAACCGAGATTCGCGACGGTGACGAGGTGGCGCTGCTGCCGCCCTTTGCCGGCGGGGCGGCCCCGAATGGAATGGGTGGAACGGATGACGCGATGCTCGTGCGCGTGCAGCGGGAGAACTTTTCCGTGGACGCCGAGATCGACCGGGTGCGCGCGCGGTCCACGCGCGTCGGCGGGATCTCGATCTTTCTGGGAACCGCGCGGGACCATTCCAAGGGCCGTGCGGTCAGCTCCATCACCTTTGAACATTACGAGGGCATGGCGCAGAAAAAACTTCGCGAGATTCGCGAACGGGCGTTGAAGCAGTTCGACGTGCTCGAAGTGGTGATCCTGCACCGGTACGGGGAGATCGGCATCGGCGAGAATATCGTGCTGATCGTCGTCGGCGCGGAACATCGGGCGGACGCGTTCAAGGCCTGCCGTTGGTGCATCGATGAGTTGAAGCAGATCACTCCCATTTGGAAGTTAGAACAGACGCCCGCCGGGGAAGTCTGGGTGGAAGAACACCCATGAACACGGTCCCGCATGACGTTCAGGACACCTTTGGCCGGCCGCTCAAGAGTCTGCGTCTGTCGGTGACGGACCGCTGCAATCTTCGCTGTAAATACTGCATGCCGGAAGAGGAGTACGCCTGGCTGCCGCGCGATAACGTGCTCACGTTCGAGGAAATGGCTGCGCTGACAGGGTATTTCACCGATCTCGGCGTTGATAAAGTGCGGCTGACCGGCGGGGAGCCGTTGCTGCGCCGCAATTTGCCGCAGCTGGTCCGCCTGCTGTTTCGGAACCGGAAGATCACGGATCTGGCGCTGACGACCAACGGTATTCTGCTGGGCGATCAGGCGCAGGCTCTCTACGATGCGGGCGTGCATCGGATCACCGTCAGTCTGGACACGTTGCGTCCGGACCGTTTTCGGGCCTTGACGCGTCGCGATGAACACGTGCGTGTGCTCGAAGGCATCCAGACGGTGCAACGGGTCGGCTTCACGGGCCTGAAGCTGGATACCGTGGCCATCCGAGGATTTAACGACGACGAACTCGTGGATCTCATCGAATTCGGCAAGCGCGTCCGCGCGGAAGTGCGGTTCATCGAGTATATGGACGTTGGCGGGGCGACGGATTGGTCCATGAAACAAGTCCTGTCCCGTGCGGCGATTCTCGAGACGGTGGGCCGGCGGTATGGCCAGGTCACGCCCGTTGACGAGGTCAGTTCCGCGCCGGCCCAGCGCTTTCTGCTTCCGGACGGGACCAGTTTCGGCATCATCCCCTCGACGACCACGCCGTTTTGCGCCGCCTGCGACCGCAGCCGGGTGACGGCGGACGGCATGTGGTATCTCTGCCTCTATGCCAGGGACGGAACCGATTTGCGCGGGCCAATGCGGGCCGGCGCGTCGCCCGATTCGATCCGTGAGCTGATCCGTTCTGTCTGGCAGGGCCGCAAGGACCGTGGCGCGGAAGAGCGCAAGGCGCTTGAACTGGATGGAATCAGGGAACAACAGCTGATCGAGATCCAGAAACTGAAGGACGATCCGCATTTGGAGATGCATGCCCGCGGCGGGTGAGTCGATGGCATCCTGACTGTCTGCTGAAGAAACAATCCCTGAGCCTCTTGTTCTCATGCCCGATCTGCAGTTCATGTCCATGCTCGGTTTGGGATTCCTGCTGGGGGTGCGCCATGCCCTCGATGCCGATCACGTCGCGGCGGTCTCCACCATGCTCGCGCAGCGCCCCGATTTTTGGAGGTCCGGATTCATCGGACTGTGCTGGGGCTGTGGCCACACGGCGGTTCTGTTGATCGTGGGATTGGCGGTACTCGCCCTCAAGATCACGATTCCCGATACGGTAGCCCAGGCGTTCGAAGCGGTCGTCGGCCTGATGCTGATCGCGCTGGGGCTTATCCTGGCCGTGACACTCTATCGGGAGCAGTGGCACTTGCACGCGCATGAACATGACGGCGCGCGCCACGTGCATCTGCACAGCCATCGCCGGAGCAACGAACACGCGCACCGGCATGGCTGGCGCGCGTCGCTCCCGCCGGTGATGGTCGGGATGGTGCACGGGCTGGCCGGTTCTGCGGCGCTCATGCTGATCGTGCTCTCCGCAGCGCACACGTTGTGGGAAGGCCTCGCCTACATTCTTCTCTTCGGGCTGGGTTCGATTCTCGGCATGGTGGCACTCGGAGCGCTGATGAGCCTGCCGTTCCTTTTCTCGGTCTCGTGGGGGCGATACGGTCAGGTGGCCGTGCGGGGGCTGGCCAGCGTGGGCAGCATCGGGTTCGGGCTTGCCATACTCTTTCGCTAGGTCTGCTCGCATTATTCGTTCGATTGTCCGTGCGTCCAGCACATCGAAACCTCAAACAATTCATGCCCTTCAGCAGGGAATAAAAAGACAATTCTAGATGCGAGCAATGGAGGCTTGTGCTATTCTTCCTCTCAATACTATTGTGGCGAACGGTCATCGCAGGATGATGCGCGAAGGGAGTGGCCGGTGAAAATTCGCGTGCTCGGGTGTCATGGGTCCGACCAGCTCGTGGAGCGTGACGGCAAGGCCCGTCAATGCCGGACTTGTGGATTCCTAGTCAACGGGACGGTGATGATCGATGCCGGCACGATCGGGGCGGCGCTTCATCTCGAAGAACAAAAGCAGATTCGCCATATCCTGCTTTCGCATCTCCATTTCGATCATGTCCAGGGCCTTCCGACGCTGGCGGACAATCTTGTGGAGGAAGAAACGGATGCCGTCCAGTCGGTGGTGCTCACCAGCATCGCATCGGTTCTGGACGGACTGCAGACACACCTGTTCAACGGCGACGTCTATCCTGATTTTTTCTCGCTGCCCGATCCCAAACATCCGATATTTGTGCGCCACACTCTCGAGGCAGGGAAGGAAGGCGAAGTGGCCGGCCTGCACGTCCGGGCAATTCGGGTGAACCACCAGGTGCCGACTGTCGGGTTTCTGATCCGGGATGGCGCCTCCTCGGTGCTCTACAGCGGTGATACCCATGAGACGGAGGAAATCTGGAAGGTGGCGGCCAGGGAACCGACCCTGAAGGCGGCGTTCATCGAAACGTCGTTTCCGAATCGACTGCTGGAAATCGCAAAAATTAGCAAGCATTTAACGCCGGCGCTCTTTGCGCGCGAGTTTCAAAAGCTCGGCCGGCCGGACCTTCCAGTCTACATCTATCACGTGAAACCAAGATTCCGTCAGGAAATCACCAAGGAATTGTCGCAGCTCAAGATCCGCAATCTGACGGTTCTGGAAGAAGGCCAGGAAGTTCAGATCTGAACGCGACTCCCATGGCATGGTTCAAGAAAAGCGAATCGTCCGGTTCGGAAGAGAGCCGCAAGCGGCCCAAGGCGGCGGAAGGCCTGTGGCTGAAGTGCAACCATTGCCGGGAGATCATTTATCGCAAAGAGGTGGATCGGAACAACAAGGTGTGTCCCAAGTGCGATTACCACTTTCCGATCTCCGTGCAGGAGCGCGTGGCGTTGCTGGTGGATCTCGGTTCGTTCAAGGAATGGGAAGTCGATCTGGCCCCGCAGGACCCACTCACGTTTTCCGACAGCCGGTCCTATAAAGACCGTCTGGCATCGCAGCAGGAGAAAACAGGGCGCAAGGATGCGATGGTGATCGGTGAGGGGATGCTCAACGGCCGCCGGGTTGCGCTCAGCGTGTTCGATTTCGGGTTCATGGGTGGCAGCATGGGTTCGGTGGTCGGGGAGAAAATCTGCCGGGCGGCGGATCGGGCACTGGCCGCGCGCATGCCGCTGGTGCTGGTGACGACATCGGGAGGCGCCCGGATGCAGGAAGGCATCCTGTCGCTCATGCAGATGGCCAAGACGTCGGCATCCGTGGCGCGCCTGAACGAGGCCAGGGTGCCGTTTATTTGCATTCTGGCAGACCCGACATTCGGCGGCGTGACGGCCAGCGTCGCCATGCTCGGCGACGTGATTCTTTCGGAACCCAAGGCCCTGATCGGTTTCGCCGGCCCCCGCGTGATCGAACAGACGATCAAACAGCAACTGCCCGAGGGGTTTCAGCGCGCGGAGTTTCTGCTGGAGCATGGCATGATCGATGCGATCGTCGAACGAAAACATCTGAAGGAAACGTTGAGCACCCTCCTGTCGCACATGTAGGGCCATCAGGCCGCTTCGACTGCATGCCCATGTCCTATCTTCAGTCGGTCGAATTTCTCTACGGTCTGCAGAAGCACGGTATCAAGCCAGGTCTTGAAGTCATCCAGGCGCTGCTGGACCGCCTCGAGCATCCCGAACGCCGGTACCTGTCGCTGCACATCGGAGGGACCAACGGCAAGGGCTCGACGGCTGCCATGGCGGCGTCCATGCTGCAAGCGGCCGGGTATCGGGTGGGGCTGTATACGTCGCCGCACCTCATGGATTTTCGCGAGCGGATGCTGGTGAGCGGAACCATGATCTCCGAAGAGCGCGTGGCGGCCCTGACCGACCGCGTGCGCGCAGTGTGCGGAGCGCCGCGCGAGCCGACATTCTTCGAGTTCACCACGGCGATGGCGTTTCAGCACTTTGCGGATGCCAGAATCGACGTGGCGGTGGTTGAAGTCGGACTGGGCGGGCGATTCGATGCGACCAATGTCCTGGTGCCGGCGGCCACCGCCATCACCAATGTGGCGCTCGATCACCAGGAATATTTGGGGACGACGATCGGAGAAATCGCCTTTGAGAAAGCCGGGATCATCAAATCCGGTGTGCCGGTGGTGGTTGGGCGAGTCTCCAGCGAGGCGGCGGCGGTGGTCGCGCGCGTGGCAGGAGAGCGTGGCGCGCCGTTGAGCCGGCTGCCTGGCGATTTCAAGGCTGCCGGGGAGTCGCCGGCGCAATTCCGCTATGACGGGATGGAAGTCTCGTACGATGGATTGGCCTGCCCGCTGGCCGGCCGGCACCAATTGGACAATGCGGCGTGCGCGCTGGCTCTGCTGGAGGTTGCAGCGGGACGCGGCCTGCCCGTGTCGGAAGAGGCTGCGCGCAAGGGGCTGCAGGCTGTTCGCTGGGGGGGGCGGCTTGAAACGGTGGATTCCCGTCCCCAGATCGTGCTGGACGGGGCGCACAATCCGGATGCGGCGGCCGTGGTGGCCGAGTATGTGGAGGATATTCGTCGCCGACGACCCGGATCGCGCGTGGTACTGGTTCTGGGCATGATGCAGGATAAAGACCGCGAAGGATTTCTGGATCAACTGCTCCCGCACACAGATGAGGTGATTGTGACGCAGGCCCGTGTGCCGCGTGCGGCGTCGGCGCAGGCGTTGGACGCATCCCTGCGTGCGCGGGGACGAACGGCGCACGTGGTTCCCGATCCTGCCGATGCGATCGGTCTCGCTCGACGGCTGGCTGCTCCTGATGATCTGATCCTGGTGACCGGTTCACTGATGTTGGTGGGCGAGATCCAGGCCATTGTGCGCGGCTGCGGGCTGTCTCCGTTAAGGGGCTGACATGGCTGACCGCCCATGGGTGAGTTTCGTCTTGGCGGCGCGCATGGGCATGGTCCTAGCCTGCACGCTATGGTCGATTGTCGTCCCGGCCATCGCGGCAGAGCTCTCCCAGCAAACCGCCGTCGTGACTCCTTCCGCCGCGGCTCGGCAGGTTGAAATTACCGCCGATCGTATCGAATATTTTCAAACCACCGACGTCTACGAGGCGAACGGATCCGTCGTGATCGTGCAGGGCGCGATGCGGCTGACGTCCGACCATGCCACGCTCTTTACGCTCTCGGGCACGCTGATTGCCGAAGGCCATGTGCATGTGAAGGATCGGGTGTCGGATGTGGATGCCGAGCGGCTGGAGTTGAACGTGAACACGGAAGCCGGCGTGGTCACCCGTGGCCAGTTGTACATCAATCTGACGAATACGCTATTCACCGGGCGCATCATGCAGCGGTTTTCTGAGGATCATTATCGCGCAAAGGAAGGCGCGTTCACCAATTGCGACGCGCGGGAGGGTGAAGTGCCGGCCTGGCGCCTGACCTTCAAAGATGCGGATCTGATGGCGGGCGACCGTGTGTATCTCAAAGATGCCTGGCTGTGCGTGAACGATGTGCCGATCGTGCGGGTCCCGGATTTTTCCTATCCGATTGCCACGTCCAGAAAAAGCGGACTGATGGTCCCGACGCCTGGTTTCGACAACCGGTTCGGATGGACCTATCGGCAGAGTCTTTTTTGGGCGATCAACCCAAGTCAGGATTTGAC
>JANOEZ010000344.1:0-2131 GCA_031413335.1 Nitrospirota bacterium | reverse complement strand
ACCCGGTTAGCTTGACCGCCGCCCCATCCTGGGAGCCGACGACGGACGCGAGACCTGGCAGCTTATATTCGTTCCTGTCCGTCTGACCCGCCACGACCAGAAGGACGCCGATCTTCCCTCCAGGCAGAGGGGCCTCCTTCGGCTCGACCGCCGGCTTCAGCGTGCGTTCGCCAGATGGCGGCGGCACATACACCGGTTTATCCGCATCCGGCGCGACGACCGGCGCCGGCTTTGGTTTAGCCGTCGCCGTTTCGTCTTCATAGACCAGGATATGCTTGCCGACCCGGATTTGATCGCCCGGCTGCAACCGCTGCTTGGTGATCTTGGCATCATTTAAAAACGTTCCGTTGGTGCTCCCGGTATCTTCGACAAAATGAGTCCCCTTCTCCTCGATCACCCGCGCATGGTGGCCGGAGACCGCCAGATTGTCGATGACCACATCGTTATCCATCTTGCGGCCGATGGTGATCTGCGGCTTCTCCAGAGGGATATCCTTCAGCACCATTCCGCTGAATTTTAGCAGCAGTTTCGGCATCGCGATCCCTTAACCCGCCAGCCCGTGCATCGCCGCACGAAGGTCCTTTGCCATCAACTCCCCCTGCTGATACCGCTGAGCCAGATCCCGTTGCAAGGCGCGCAGAATAATCGCATCCACAGCCGGCGGCACTTCGACGCGAAGCGTCGACGGAGCCGGGGGCGTATGCGCTTCATGGAGTCGGAGCATCTCGGAGATGTTTTTGGCCTGGAACGGCTTGACGCCGGTCAGCAATTCATAAAACACCACTCCGAGCGAAAACAAATCCGATCGCCCGTCGACTTTCGCGCCGATCAACTGCTCGGGAGACATGTAGTTCGGCGTGCCGAGCACCACCCCCGATTGTGTCTGCGAGGCGTCCATCAACTTGGCGACCCCAAAATCGGTGATCTTGAGATCGCCGTTCGACAAGATCATGATGTTTTCAGGCTTGACGTCCCGGTGCACCACGTTCTTCCCGTGCGCATAGGTCAGCGCCTCAGCCGTGAAGGCGGCAATTTCCACCGCGCGTTTCACGGAGATAGCCCCGCCACGCTTGGCGCAGAAATCCTTGAGCGTGACACCATCCAGCAATTCCATCGCAAAATAGGCCGTCCCGTTTTCCTCGCCCGCCTCATAGACCTTCACGATCGCCGGATGGGATAATTGTCTGGCCGATTCGGCTTCGCGGAAAAATCGCGCCTTCATATCCGTGAGTTCCTGCGCATCGACGCCGGCAGGCTTGAGCGTTTTCACCGCCACCGTTCGATGTCCGACGGTATCCTTTCCCAGATATACCGTGCCCATCGCGCCACTCCCCAACTCCTTGACCACTTCGTAACGACCGAATCGGAGGGCTTCGCTCCGCGCTTCCGCAGGCGGCGGCGCGGCGACGACCGCCGCATCGTCCTGAAACACCACAAAATGCTTGCCGATCATGATCTGGTCGCCATACTTGAGCGCATGGTGCGCGACCTTCTCGCCATTGAGAAAGATACCGTTGGTGCTGCCCGTATCCTGAATCACGAATCCGTCGTCGTGCCGGGAGATCCGCGCTTGATGGTTCGACACCGCCAGGTTGTCGATCACCAGATCGTTGTCCTCCTTACGGCCGATGGTCACGACGATATCGGACAACTGGATTTCCTTGATGACCTTGTCGTTATATTTGAGGATGACTCTCGGCATGGGCCCGTCCGCGTTCGCTGGATGGTGACTAGGAGGTGGTCACGCGCTTCATGAGTTCCCACCAGACCCCGGCCCCCACGAACGCAACACCGTGCGGGGCGTGAACACGAACGCACTTTATACCGGTACGGAAAACACATCCTGCTTGTCCTACTCCGCAGGCAGTGCGGGTTCGCCGAAAAGGCTCAGAGTGCGCGGCAACGATTTCGACGGCGGCGGGACTGCCAAGTACGGCATCTACGGCGGCAAGGGTGCGGTGGCCGAACTCGGTGTCAACGATATCCGCGGCTACAAGCTCGAAGCTGTTTATCAGGTAGCGTGAGGGACCGACGTGGCTTGGATACCGAATCTCAGTCCCGCCGACATGGCGAACTATGTCACCTGTTCCCGCAATGGCGTTGCGGGCACCGGCATCAACACTCCCCCGCC
>JANOEZ010000343.1:0-2811 GCA_031413335.1 Nitrospirota bacterium | reverse complement strand
CCAGCAGATGCTTCCAAACGGAGCCGATGCCTCGGCGATCGTAGGCATCGTCGGAGCGGAAGACGGATTTCAATTGGAAATCCGTCTGAATCGGGCGCCGCTTCCGGAAGACGAGATGGCCAGCTGGTTGGAACAACTCATCGGCATGCCAGTCGCATACGCGCCGCTCCCCCCATTCCCGTGACCGTCTCCATGTTGCCGATCGCCAAGCTCCGCGCCGCTCTTGCCAAACCGTTTTTACCGGTGCTGTTCTTTTTTGCCGGCGTGACCTACGACACGGTCACGCTGACGCGGATTGACCGTCTCACGGACAATCTCATTCTGCTCCTGTACCTCAGTCTGCTGGGCCTGCTGATCATTCTGACCGGACGGGCCGATCTGGTCAGGGCCGGTCTCTCGGAAGCGGCAACGGAGTCTCCGGTATCGGCGACCGCGTTCGAGCGGGTTCGCCCGTACTATCCGTATGCCATTCAGTTTCTCCTCGGCGGACTGTTCAGCGCCTACGCGATTTTTTATTCCCAAAGCGCGTCGCTGACCGGCACGGCCGTGTTCTTTGCCCTGCTCGTCGGCTTGCTGGTGGCGAACGAACTGTTCAAGGATCGGCTGTCCAATCTCAGGCTTCTGGTCAGTCTCTACGCTCTGGTCTGTTTCAGTTTTCTGACGTTCTTTCTGCCTGTGCTGACCGGTGTCATGAACACGCCGATGTTTTTATTCGGCGCGCTGTGCAGCCTGGGGGCGGCCTTCTGGGTGATCCGGCAGGTCTACCGAGGCATCCCGGAGCGGCCGACACGGGAAATGGCGCTGACCGGCGCGCCGGCGGTGGGGCTGGTCGTGATCCTCGTCGGGTTCTATTTTCTGCATTGGATTCCTCCGGTTCCGCTGTCCATGAAATTCGGCGGCATCTACCATCAGGTCGGCAAGCAGGACGGCGTCTACCGGCTCGGCTTCGAACCAGGCGCCTGGTACGAGTTCTGGAAGCGGTCGGACGATCCCTTCCACGGGGCCGGGCCGGCCTCCTGCTTCACGGCGGTGTTTGCCCCCGTCGCGCTGCAGACGACGATCCTGCATCATTGGCAATACCGGCCGGCGGGACGCGCGGAGGCGGCCTTTCAGACCACGGATCGTATTCCGCTGACGATTGCCGGCGGGCGGGAAGCAGGCTACCGTGGGTACACGACCAAGGCGAAGCTGGACCCGGGCGAATGGCGCGTGGACGTCGAAACGAAGGACGGACGCGTGATCGGACGAATCGGGTTTCGCGCGGTGGAAGGGAACGGGGAGGCCGATCACATTGAGACGATTGAGCGATAGCTATGGTTCTGCTGGACTATGGGCAGATGGCTCAGGTAGCCTTGCAACTCCATCCTTGGTAGAATTTTTATATGAGCGTGCGTGACTCGTTTAGCGTTCCCGCAGCATTGGCCGTGCTGGCGGTCTTGGCGTGGCTGTCTCCCGCCACGGCCGTGGCGGACGTGCGCACGCTGACCGCCACCGGCGAGTACCGCATGGGTGACAACGATACGAAAACCGACGCCAAGCGGCTGGCCCTGCTGGATGCCAAGCGCCTGGCGCTCGAGCAGGTCGGCACCTATCTGGAAGGCGTCACGGAAGTCAAAAACCTCAGCGTCACCAAGGACGAGATTCGCTCGTACACAGCGGGGATCGTCGAAGTGGTCGAGCAGGCGACGCGTTCGACTCTGGAGGGAGAAACCACGGTCGTGCGCGTGGACGTGACGGTCAAGGTGGACAAGGCGGTCGTCACGAAACAACTCGGAGAGCTGCGCAAGAATGAACTGGCGAAAGAGGAACTGCTGCGCGCGAAGGCTGACGCGGATCTCCTGCGAAAAGAATTGGATGAGAAAAACAAGCAGCTTGCCGCGTTGAAAGGCAGCGAGGCCGACACAGCCGTGCAGCAGCGGCAGCAGGTCCTGGCGCGGGCCGATGCCAACGAACTGGTGGCCAGGACCTGGCAGGTACCGGCAGGCGCGAAGGACGATATCGTGACCAAGACGAAAACTCCGACGGCGGAGGAGCTGGCGAAGTACCGCATGATGCTGGAGGCGGCGTTGAAGCTGGACCCCGACAATCCGTGGGCCCATTTCAAGCTGGGGCACCTGTATCATAGTGAGGGGAACCTCGATGCGGCGATCCAGGAATACCGGACGACGATCCGCCTCAAGCCGGACGCGGCCCGCCCGCATCTGGCCCTGGGGCGCGCGCTAAAGGCGCAGGGGAAAAAGCAGGAGGGCGCGGAAGAGATGTATGCCTATCTGATGCTAGCCGAGAAAAATCCGGCCAACAAGCCTCTGATCGAGCGAACGGAACGCCAGCTCAATCAGTCCCAACGGCAGGGCAAGCGTCGTTCTAACGGACTTCCGTCACGTCGCTAATTTCCAATCTCATGAACAAGCAGATGATTCAGGTGATCGTGTGTGCGGGGCTGGTGAGCGCCATGCTTGTCGTGCCGGCGCCGTCTGTCGTGCTGGCCAAGGGTGATCAGCCTCAGGGCAGTCCGAACGGGCGTCATCAGAGCCAGCACAGTGGTGGAGACGCGCTCGCGCATTACAATCGCGGCGTGAGCCTGCAGGCCGAGGGCAAGTTGCAGGGAGCCATCATCGAGTACCGCGACGCCGTTCGTCTCCAGCCTGACCTGGCTGATGCCCATTACAATCTGGGGGTCGTGTTGGCGGCCACCGGCGACCAGACCGGCGCCATCGCGTCCTATCGCACGGCTGTCCAACTCAAACCAGGTTTCGCTGCCGCCCACCATGCGCTGGGTGTCGCGTTGGCCAAGCGGGGCGATCTGACCGG
>JANOEZ010000342.1:0-1179 GCA_031413335.1 Nitrospirota bacterium | reverse complement strand
CCTATGATTCATTTTGCGCGTAGGTCTGCATAAAAGTCAAACAGTCCGCCGTTACGGATAGAGTCACCCAAGAGCCCGATAAATTCGAGGAGGGCTGGGGCCTTCTATCTAGCTGACTTTATGAATATTTCCCTTGACATGGGGAGCTTGGAAAGTATACTTTTGCCACAAAGTGGGAGAAAGTGGTAACTGATGGTATCTCAAAAGGAAATGGTCTGATACGCCATGTTCCCGCGCTTTCAAGTGAAGTGGTGGCCTGGGTGGTCAGGAAACCTGATGGAATCTACCTCGATTGCACGATTGGGCAGGGCGGTCACGCGGCGCTCATCCTTGAGCGAAGCGGACCCGGCGGTGTCTTGATAGGGATCGATCGCGATCGGGATGCGATTGCTTCTGTGGGAGAGAATTTGGCGCGCTTCGCACCGCGTATGCGCCTGATGCAGGGAAATTTCAGCGCACTCAAGCAGCATCTGAAATCGGCCGGCCTGTTGGAGGTTGACGGCGTGATCTTTGATCTTGGCGTGTCGTCGGCTCAATTGGACCGTCCTGAGCGTGGGATGAGCTTTCTCTCCGACGGTCCGCTCGATATGCGCATGGACCAACAGAGTGGCCGCACGGCGGCGGATCTTGTGGCCCAACTTCCGGAAGGTGAACTCGCCGATCTCATCTATCAACACGGCGAAGAACGCTATTCCCGCCGTATTGCTCGTGCCATTGTTGCCAACAGAAAATCACACCCACTTCGCACCACCTTTGATCTCGCTTCCGCTGTCTCGGGCGCTGTCCCGGCAGTCTACCGCCGCGGGCGCATTCACTGCGCGACACGGACGTTCCAGGCCCTGCGCATTGCCGTCAATCAGGAACTTGACCGCGCGCTGGAGGAGCAGGTCCGCGAGTTCAAAATAAATCCCGCCCACGGCTTCGCGAAAGGACGAGCGCGCGTTGCGGTTGCCGTGGCGGATCGAGACATCATTGCGGATGGACTGGAGCGTGGCCACCGCGCGGCGGTAGGCCTCGATCGCGGGCTCCCGCTCGTGCTGTTTCGCGAGCAGGCGCGCGGCCTGCCATTGCCAGCGGTAGAGCGCATCCGGCGAGTGGGCCTGCTGCGCGGCAAAGATCGCGCGCCGGGTCAGCGCGAGCGCCTCGGCCTCGCGCTTTTCAAACTCGAAGAGCGCGCCC
>JANOEZ010000341.1:0-13490 GCA_031413335.1 Nitrospirota bacterium | reverse complement strand
CCAGGATCGTCACCTTGGAAGGATTGACTTCGGCGTAGCCCCAGAGCACGGACATGTAGTGCCAGGCGTTATCGATTTTGTATTGCAGCTCGCCAATCTTGAGCGTGGTCAGAAACGCCGCATGGCCAGGCAGCACGCCGAATTCGCCGTCTGTACCTGGCGCAATGACCTCATCCACCTGCTTGCTCAGCAGGAGATGCTCGGGGGTGACGACTTCTAGAAGGATTTTGCCAGCCATTCTTAGTTTCCAGTAATCCCGTTACTCGTTAACCGTTATTCGTTTGGGAGCTGCGTTTAACGTTTCACGATTAACGTTTAACGCCCAACTTTTCGGCTTTCGCGATCACTTCCTCGATCGGGCCCACCATATAGAAGGCCTGCTCGGGCAGATCGTCGTACTTGCCTTCGATGATTTCCTTGAAGCTGCGAACCGTGTCCTTCAGCTTGACGTATTTACCCGGCGAGCCGGTAAACGCTTCGGCGACGTGGAACGGTTGCGACAGGAACCGCTGAATCTTCCGCGCGCGGGACACCGCCAGTTTATCCTCTTCGGACAATTCGTCCATGCCCAGAATGGCAATGATGTCCTGCAGGTCCTTGTAGCGCTGCAGTACGGACTGCACGCCGCGAGCGACCTTGTAATGTTCTTCACCCACGACCTGTGGATCGAGAATTCTTGAGGTGGAGTCCAGCGGGTCCACAGCCGGATAGATACCCAGCTCGGCCAGTTGGCGCGACAGCACGGTCGTGGCGTCCAAGTGCGCGAAGGCCGTCGCTGGCGCCGGGTCAGTCAGGTCGTCGGCCGGCACGTAAATCGCCTGCACCGATGTGATCGAGCCGCGCTTGGTCGACGTGATGCGGTCCTGCAGCGTGCCCATCTCGGTGCTGAGGGTCGGCTGATAGCCGACAGCGGAGGGCATGCGGCCCAGCAAGGCCGACACTTCGGAGCCCGCCTGCGTGAACCGGAAGATATTGTCGATGAAGAGCAGCACGTCCTGGTTTTCTTCGTCGCGGAAATATTCCGCCACGGCCAGTCCCGTGAGCGCCACGCGCAGGCGCGCGCCCGGCGGCTCGTTCATCTGGCCGTACACCAGCGCGGCCTTGGACTTGGTGAAATCCTTGGGATCGATGACTTTTGACTCCCGCATTTCGTGCCAGAGGTCGTTGCCCTCGCGGGTCCGTTCGCCCACGCCCGCAAACACCGAGAAGCCGCCGTGATGGAGCGCGATATTGTTGATCAGCTCCATGATGATGACGGTCTTGCCCACACCGGCGCCGCCGAAGAGGCCGACCTTGCCACCTTTGGAATAAGGTTCCAGCAGGTCCACGACCTTGATGCCGGTTTCCAGTACTTCGGTTTTTGTTTCCTGTTCGTCCAGCGTAGGCGCAGGGCGATGGATCGGATATCTCTTCTTGGCGTTGAGCGGCCCCATTTCGTCCACCGGCTCGCCGAGCACATTGATCAGACGGCCCAATGTTTCGCGGCCGACCGGCACGGAAATCGGGGCGCCGGTGTCCTTGACGGCCATCCCTCGGACGAGTCCGTCGGTGGTGTTCATGGCGACCGCGCGCACGCGGTTTTCCCCCAGGTGCTGCGCAACCTCGAAGGTCACCTTGATCTCAGGACGGCCGGTTTTCTTGTCTTCCGGTTCCTCGACCCGTATCGCGTTATAGATGTTGGGCAGTTGGCCGGGAGGAAACTCCGCGTCGATGACCGGCCCGATGATCTGAAGAATTTTTCCTGTTGTGCTCACGTCAGACTCCTTCGTTATTTCAGCGCTTCTGCGCCGCCGACAATGTCCATCAATTCCCTCGTGATCGAGGTTTGCCGCGTCTTGTTGTAGTACAGTGTGACTTTCTTGATCAGTTCGCCGGCGTTCCGCGTGGCGCCGTCCATCGCGGCCATCCGCGCGCCCTGTTCCGCCGCCGAGGATTCCAGCAGGATGCGATAGGCCTGTATCTGAAAATGTTTCGGGAGCAAGGCCTTCAACAATTCCTCCTCGTCCGGCTCGTATTCATAACTGCCGCCCAAAGCGGCCGCTGCCGTTCCGTCAGTCTCCAGCGCTTCGATGGGGAACAGCCGCTCGATGATGACGCGCTGCTGGATCGCCGACTTGAACTCGTTATAGATCACGTATAACTCATCGAACGTGCCCTTCACGAAATGGTCGGTCAAATCCTGGCCCATATCCAACGCGTGCTCAAAGCTGAGTTTGTCAAAGATTTCCGTCCATTGCTGGCGGATCGGCCAGGTGCGCCGCCGAAAAATGTCCCGGCTCTTGCGGCCGACGAGACTGACGGTCACTTTATGGCCGCGGCCCTCGTGCTCCCGCAGGGTCTCGACGGCCTTTCGGACGATATTCGTATTGAATGCGCCGCAGAGGCCGCGATCGCTCGTAATGACTAGGATCTCGATCTTGTTGCCGGTCCTCTTTTGCAGCAGCGGATGCGCCGAGCGGTTCACACGGCGGCTCAAATTGGCGAGAACCTCGCGCATCTTATGCGCATAGGGCCGAGAGGACAGGATCCGGTCCTGCGCGCGCTTAAGCTTCGCCGCGGCCACCATCTTCATGGCCTTGGTGATTTTCTGCGTATTTTTAACCGCCGCAATTTTGCGGCGGAGACTCTGCAAGCTCGGCATTGTTTAGTCGGCTGCTGAAAACAGCCTTTAGGATTTTGCCCCGTAACCCATCTTCTGTTTGAACGTTGTGATCATCTGTTTCAGCTTTGCCCCGACGGCATCGTCGATCTTGCTGATGCTGGCGATCTCCTTGCGCAGCTCCGGATGATTCTGCGTGACGTAATGCAGCAGGTCCTCCTCGAATTGCCTGACCTTGTCCACCGCCACGTCGTCCAGAAAGCCCTGCGTGCCGGCATAAATTGAGAGGACTTGATCGGCCACCGGCATCGGCTTGTATTGCCCCTGCTTGAGCAGCTCCACCATGCGGACACCGCGCGCGAGCTGGGCCTGCGTGGCTTTATCGAGCTCGCTGCCGAACTGGGCGAAAGCGGCCATCTCGCGATACTGGGCCAGGTCGAGCCGCAATGTGCCGGCGACTTGCTTCATCGTTTTAATTTGCGCCGAACCACCGACGCGGGAGACTGACAGGCCGACGTTGATCGCCGGCCGAATGCCCGAATAGAACAGGTCGCTGCCCAGATAGATCTGTCCGTCGGTAATCGAAATCACGTTGGTCGGAATATACGCCGACACGTCGCCCGCCTGCGTCTCGATGATCGGCAGCGCCGTGAGACTTCCGCCGCCAAGTTTGTCGTTGAGCTTGGCCGCGCGCTCCAGGAGCCGGGAGTGCAGATAGAACACGTCGCCCGGGTAGGCTTCGCGGCCCGGCGGCCGACGCAGCAGAAGTGACAACTGCCGATAGGCCACCGCGTGCTTGGACATATCGTCGTAGACGATGTGCGCATGTTTTCCGTTGTCCCGGATGTTTTCGCCGATGGCGGCGCCGGCAAAGGGGGCCAGGAACTGCATCGGCGCGGCATCGCTCGCCGTGGCCGACACGACCATGCTGTACTCCATCGCATGGTTTTCCTCGAGCGTCTTGACGACCCGCGCGACGGTGGAGCGCTTCTGGCCGACCGCGACGTAGATGCAGTACACGCCGAGGCCCTTCTGGTTGATGATCGTATCCACCGCGATGGCGGTCTTGCCGGTCTGCCGGTCGCCGATGATCAGCTCGCGCTGACCTCGACCGATGGGAATCATCGCGTCGATGGCCTTGATGCCGGTCTGGAGCGGCTCGCGGACGGATTGCCGCGTGACCACGCCCGGCGCCACGACTTCGATGCGGGAGGTTTGCGTGGACTTGAGCGGCCCCTTGCCGTCGATCGGCTGGCCGATGGCATTGACCACGCGGCCCATCAAGGCCTCGCCGACGGGGATTTCCGCGATGCGGCCCGTGCGCTTGACCGGGTCGCCTTCCTTGATGCCCGTGTCGTCGCCCATCAGCACGACGCCAACGTTATCCTCTTCGAGGTTCAGCGCGATCCCGAACAGGTTGCCGGGGAATTCCAGCATCTCGCCGGACATGGCGCCGTCCAGTCCGTACACCTTGGCGATGCCGTCGCCAACCTGGATGACCGAGCCCGTCTCGCTGACGTCGACGCGCTTGTCGAAGCCTTTGATCTTTTCCTTGATGATCGAACTGATTTCGTCCGCTTTGATCTGCATCGGCTACTCCTTGGTCAAAATCGTCTGCATGGTGTTGAGCCGGCTGCGCACGCTGCTGTCATAGAGCGTACTGCCGATTCTGATCTGAAGCCCGCCGAGCAGCTTGGGCTCGGTCTGAAAGGTGATGTCCACGTCTCGTTTCAACAAATCACGAAGCTTGGTCTTGACCCGCTCCTGCTCGGCCTGGTCGAGCGCAGCGGCTGATGTGACGGCCACCTGCTTGGTCCCCCTGGACTGATCGGCCAGCGCGGCGAAGGCGTCGGCAATCTCAGGGAGAAAGCCGATGCGGTTCTTGTGCACGAGCTGTGAGAGGAAGCTTTTCATGACCGGCGGACCGTGCAGTTTGTCCGTCAAGGCTGTGAGAACGGACAGTTTTTCCTCCGCCCCAAAGGCCGGCGAGGCCAGCACATGTTTCAGCGATGGTGATTCCGAGAAGGCCTGCCCCAGCCCGGTCAGGCCGGTTCGTGCCGGCTCGATGCTCTTGGCATCCAAGAGCTCGAAGAGGGCCTTGGCGTAGCGGCGGGCGACGGAGGATTTAATCACGATCGAACCTGCCGAATCATGCGAAACTCCGCGATGAACAAGGAAAAAATTCGTGCGGCGGGGCACGAAAAACGCGCCACAGTAGCATCCAGTTAAGGGGGCTGTCAAGCAGCCTGTCGAGGGGAATTCCTACTGAATGATGCCGCCGCCGAGAACGCGGTCGCCGTCGTAGAACACGGCGGATTGGCCGGGACTCAGCGCCCGCTGAGGAGTCAAAAATCGGACTGCGATGGTGCCGTTGGAATTGGGTGTCAGGGTGGCTGGTGAGGCAGGGGTGGCATAGCGCACTTTCACGTCGGCCTCGCGCGGTCCGGCCAGCAGCGATGCGTCAAACAGGTTCAGGTCGGCAATGGTGCACTCTGATCGCAGCAGACTCTCGTCGGTGCCGAGCACGACCGTGTTCGTCGCCGGTTCAACCCGCTGGACATAGAGCCGCTGGCCGGCTGCCACGCCGAGGCCACGGCGCTGTCCGGGCGTATAGAAGGCGATCCCGTCGTGCCGGCCCAGTTCGCGGCCGTCCGTATCCACAAATCGGCCGGGCTGCCTGGCTTCCGGCGCTTCGGTTTCGATAAACGTCCGATAGTCGCCCTGCGTCACAAAGCAGATTTCCTGACTCTCCTTCATTTCGTCCGGCGGCAGGTCGAGCGCTTCGGCCCTGGCCCAGACATCGGGCTTCTGCATGCCGCCGACCGGAAACAGCAGGCGCGGCAGCCACGATGGCGTGAGCCGGTAGAGAAAATAACTCTGGTCCTTGCGGGTGTCTGCTGAGCGCCGCAGACTGAACCGGCCGCCACCGTTGTCGATCTGCGCGTAGTGACCGGTGGCAACAAAATCCACGCCGCGTTCTTCGGCGAGGGCCATCAACGATCGCAGCTTCACGCGTTCGTTGCAGCGCACGCAGGGATTGGGCGTCGTGCCGGCGAGATAGCCTGAGAGAAAATCGTCGATGACGCCGGTGCGGAACGTCTGGCGGGTGTCGATGATTTCGTACGGAATCTTGAGGCGCTTGGCCACGTGCCTGGCGATGCCGACCTTGCAGCAGCTGCGTTCCTGCCAGCGCTTGGAGACGGCGGCCGATTCGTCCTCCTGCTCCCAGACTTGCAACGTCACGCCGTGGACGTCAAAGCCCTGATCGACCAATAGCGCCGCCGCGACGGAGCTATCAACTCCGCCGCTCATTCCGAGAATGACGCGTGGACGTGGCATGGCCGAAGATCCCATGGCTGACTGTGGGTGAAGTGCCGGCCTGGCATCTGCGACTCAGCAGGATGCCGGACGAACGTATGCTACAGGATGAGACGGGGTTGTGTCACGAAGGCAAATCCTGGAGCCGTACCTTGCCCCGATGCGCGGCCAGGTCATGGACCTTATCGCCATCCTGGCGTTCGTCCGCGCCCCAGGCGTCGGCGCCCATGTCGCAGAGGCCGTGAAAATGCGCGCCCTCTTCCATCGTGAAGGACGGCGTGCGGATGTCTCCGATCAGCACACCCGGCTTGAGGACCTGAATTTTTTCCGTTGCGGTGACATTGGCTTTGATCTTCCCGCCACTGATCAACGTGCCAGTCGTGACGATACCCTTGATCACCGCATGCTCGCCGACGACGAGGGTGCCCTTGGTATGGATTTCCCCGTCCAGGCGGCCGTCGATGCGTACGGTCCCTTCGAAGTTGACGACGCCTTTGAAGTCCACACCCCGCCCGAGGAATGTGAAATTCTCTTCGTCAACCATGGGGTTTTTATTTTTCCCCTTATTCCCCCACATGCCTGCCTCCTCCGACAGTCCCTCTCATGGCACGAGCCGTGCCCCGGGGCCGCCGGTTCACTCTGGACCGTTGATCGGTTAGCCGGTAACGCGCTTCACGCCGGGCGCAGGCGACGCGGACGCCCGTATGGCCGCCTCGCGCGCGAGTTCGCGCACTTCTGCGCGGGCCATCTCAATGTTGCCGTTGAAGAGCACGCCTTCTTCCATCGAGAGTGTCGGCGCCTTGACCGAACCGTTCAGGATCGCCGGGGACAGCAGCCGGACTTTTTCCTTCGCCGTGATGTCGCCCGTGATCTTGCCCTTGCTGATCACGGTGCCGGCGCTGACTTTCGCCGTCAGCACGGCCTCTTCGCCGATCAGCAGCGTGCCGTCCGTGTGAATTTCGCCGTCGAGGATCCCGTCGATCCGGACGGTCCCGTTGTAGGTGATGGTCCCCTTGAATTCGACACCCTTGCCGACAAACGCAATCACGTCTTCGGCTTGCGCAACCATCTCATCCTGACCGTTCTCGTCGGTCGTCTGATCGGTATCATCGCTATCGGCTTTATCTTTCTTCCACATGCGTCCTCCTCGTTTAAACTTCAGAATCGTTGCTGTCTGTCACGCGCGGATTGTCTTGAGCTGCCCCGGCGCCATCGGAAAAAGAAGCACACCCTCCCCCGTCTGCCTGGAAACGGGAAGAGCCAGAATCATGTGTACGCTAAGTGACTGATGAGGCGGGGGCGTGTGCCCAACCTTCAGAAGCTGCAGCGTATAGTGGCAAGCTTAAAACGAGGTCGTGGGCAACGCAAGAAATTTCCCGTTTCTCGTTCTATCTCTTGGAGGTGCTAGCCTAAAATCATATCTGCCAGTCGGTCCAGATCGGCCGGTTCGAAGTAGTGAATTTCAATGCGTCCACCTTTTCGCCCCTTGGAAATCGTAACTTTGGTTCCCAGGCGTTTCCGAAATTTTTCCTCGAGATCCGGATACACTGTCGCTCGCCGCGCCGCCGGTTTGGTTTTGCCGGTGCGGAGTTCGGACGCGATCAACTGCTCCGCCTGGCGAACGGAAAGCTGTCCCTCAATAATACGCCTGGCCAATTTTATCTGGAGTTCCGGGCGACTGAGCCCAAGCAGTACTTTTGCATGGCCCATTGAAATTTTGAGAGACTCTACCAACTCTTTGATTTCATTAGGTAAATTTAGCAATCTAAGTGAATTTGCGACAGACGATCGCTCTTTGCCAAATCGCTGCGCAAGCGTTTCCTGCGTCAGCCCAAACTCAGTCAGCAGCCGGGAGTAGGCGCGCGCCTCTTCGATCGGGTTCAGATCTTCCCGCTGAAGATTTTCAATCAGCGCCAGTTCCATGGATTGTTCGTCGCTGGAATTACGCACCACGGCCGGGATGCTTTTGAGGCCGGCCAGCTTGGCGGCTCGATAGCGCCGCTCTCCCGCGATAAGTTCGAACAACCCATCCGCCTTGCGCCTGACGAGGACTGGCTGCAACACGCCGTTGCGTTTCACTGACTCCGCCAGTTGCCCGAGCTCACCGGGCTCGAACGTCTGTCTCGGCTGGTAGCGGTTTGGAACGATCCGGTCGAGCGGGACATCCTGCGTCGTCTCGCGCTCGATCGGAAGAATCTTTGGGAGGCTTTCCGGAAGCAGCGCGCCGAGTCCTTTACCGAGCGCCTTTTTTTCCATTGAGAAACTCCTTTGCCGGTTTGAGATGAACCTGCGAGCCGGTGGAGGCGGCGTTATACAACAGGGCCGGCCTCCAGAAACTCAGGGCTTCGGCCAGCGCGACATTCACCGAGCGCCTTTTTTTCCATTGAGAAACTCCTTTGCAAGTTGGAGATAGGCCTGCGAACCGGTGGAGGCGGCGTTGTAGAGCAGCGCCGGTCGCCCGAAGCTCGGCGCTTCTGCCAGTGCGACGTTACGAGGGATCACGGTGCGGTACACCTTGTCCTTGAAGTGCGTGCGAATCTCATTGGCCACCTGCCCCGACAGGCTGTTGCGGGCGTCGAACATGGTCAGCACGATGCCTTCCAATTCCAATGACGGATTCAGGGACTGTTGCACACGCTCGATGGTGGCCATCAACCGCCCCAGACCTTCCATCGCGTAATACTCGCATTGCAGCGGAACGAGGACCGACGAAGCGGCCGTGAGCGAGTTGATCGTCAGCAGACCGAGCGCCGGAGGGCAATCAAGCACCACATAATCGAATCGGTCTTGAATCCCCCGCAGCGCGTTCTTGAGCATGGCTTCGCGATCCGGGACGGAGACGAGTTCGACTTCCGCACCGACAAGATCGGCCGTTGCTGGCGCAATGGAGAGCCGAGCAACAGCCGTCGGGACAAGGACCTCTTCGATTGTGGCGCCATGTACCAGGCAGTCATAGACGGTCTTCGCAAGGCCTTTCGTATCGATTCCAAGACCGCTTGTCGCATTCGCTTGCGGGTCCATGTCCACCAAGAGTACGGATCGCTCTGACACAGCCAGAAATGTGGCAAAATTAACTGAAGTCGTTGTTTTTCCAACGCCTCCTTTCTGATTAGCGACTGCAATTACTCTAGCCATATACCTGCTTAAAGTCCCTTTAATTCAAGCACCTTTTAAAATGTTCCACGTGGAACATCGATTCAGGACACAACGGTAGGCTGAAGAGTCGTTAATACCCTGTGCCCACATCCATAGGGTAATTCGTAGTCGAGTGCGCGCGAGACCGTAAATCCAAATTTCCCTGGATCAATGTTCAGCGGTTTAGCCAGGCATACAATCACGAGGCCCTGCGCTTCCAAGAGCACAGCGGAGAACGGCAGCACTTGTGCCACTTCAACAGCCCGCGTTGTGACGTAGGAAAACCGGCCATGCTGTGCCGTTATGTGAGAAAAATCACGAATGGTTTTGGATATGACGGACACGTTTTTGAGATCCAGCGTGCCGATGATATGGCGTAGAAACGACGTCTTTTTCTCGTTTGGCTCAAGCAGCGTCACATGAAGCTCCGGCGCCAGTATTTTCAACGGCAACCCTGGGAAGCCTGCCCCACTGCCGACATCCAGCAGCGACGCATTCTTTCGCGGTTCCATTGCCTGGCTGTAGAGTAATGAGTCAAGGAAGTGCTTGATGGCAATTTCATTAGTATCCTGGATTGCTGACAAATTGATCTTTCGATTCCATCGATCAAGCTCGCGACAATAGGAAGTCAAAGTCAAAACCATACTTTTATCCAACTCTATACCAAATGTAGATGCTCCTTCAATAAGCACATCTACAAATAGTGGCTGTTCCACGTGGAACATTTACGCCAAATCAGCGGGATGGGTCAAGCAGTAATTCCAGAGAAGAAGTTCAGCAGACAAGTCAGGGAGAGTTCAGTTAAGCGGGAATCGAGGATGATCGGCCCTGCTGCTGGTGCCGGTCACGTTCAAGTACGACGAGCAGAAGAGAAATCGCCGCCGGGGTCACACCGGAAATGCGAGAAGCCTGACCGATAGAAGCAGGCCGGACACGTGTTAGTTTTTCGAGCACCTCACGGGAAAATCCATGGACGTCGTCGTAGCGGAAATCGAGAGGAATTTTCTTTCCTTCGAGCTTTTCGAAGCGTGAAATTTGCTGGAGTTGCCGTCTAATGTATCCATCATATTTAACTGTAATTTCAATAGCTTGAGATATTTCTTCATTATCTTCAAGCCCCTCTCCGAGAAAACTGAGAAGCTTGGAATAGGTCATGCTTTGGCGGCGTAGCACATGGGCCAACGTAGCATCAGGTGAAAGTGGCTCGGGAGAGACTGCCGAGAGTTTTTCAAGAAACGATCCAACCGAAGCCGCTCGCGTTTCCTGCAGATAGCGCACCCCCTGCTCGATCCGATCGCGCTTGCGCTGGAAACGCGTGTAGTCGGATTCGGGCATGAGTCCCAGGCGATGCCCGATATCCGTGAGCCGCATATCCGCATTGTCATGGCGCAGCAACAGGCGATATTCGGCGCGCGACGTGAACATGCGGTAGGGCTCGCGCGCATCTTTCGTGATGAGGTCGTCGATGAGCACGCCGATATAGGCCTGCGAGCGGTCGAGCACGAGCGGCGGTTCGTTGCGCACGGACAAGGCCGCGTTGATGCCGGCGATGATGCCCTGCGCGCCCGCTTCTTCATAGCCGGATGTGCCGTTGATCTGTCCTGCGTGGAACAGGCCGGAGACCAGTTTCGTTTCGAGCGTCGGATGGAGCTGGCGTGGCGGGAAGTAATCGTATTCGATCGCGTAGCCCGGCTTGAGCATCGTGGCCCGTTCAAGACCTGGAATGGTTTTCAAGATGGACGCCTGTACATCCACCGGCAGGCTCGTGGAAATTCCGTTTGGATAATACTCCACGGTATCCAGCCCCTCCGGTTCGACGAAAATCTGGTGTCGCTCCTTGTCCGCAAACCGCACGACCTTGTCCTCGATCGAGGGGCAGTACCGCGGTCCCACGGACTCGATCACACCGGAATACATCGGTGACCGGTCGAGATTGGCGCGGATGATTTCGTGGGTCTCCTGATTGGTATGGGTCAGATGGCAGGGCATCTGCGCATTGGTGATCCGCTCCGTGCGAGCCGAAAAGGGCGGCGGTGGATCGTCCCCCGGCTGCAGCGTCATCGCAGCAAAGTCGATCGTGTCCCGGTGCAGGCGCGGCGGCGTGCCGGTCTTCAAGCGGCCCACTTCGAAGCCCAGGTCGCGCATGCAGTCCGAGAGATGCTCGGCCGAGGCCTCGCCGCCACGCCCCGCCGGAAAGTGCGTCAGCCCGATATGGATCAGCCCCTTGAGAAACGTGCCGGACGTGAGAATGACAGCCCGCGCGGCAATCTGCGTGCCGTCACCCGTCACGAGACCGGTCACGGCGGCGCCTTGCGTGAGCAGTCGGTCCACCGTGCCCTGCGCCACGTCGAGCCCCGGCTGGTCGTGCAGAGTGTGCTGCATCGCATGACGATAGAGCTTTTTATCGCACTGGACGCGGAGCGCCCGCACCGCCGGACCCTTGCTCGTGTTGAGCATCCGGAACTGGATGCCGGCGCGATCCGTGTTGCGTCCCATTTCGCCGCCCAGCGCGTCGATTTCCTTGACGAGATGGCCTTTCGCGATCCCGCCCACAGCCGGGTTGCAGGACATCTGCGCGATTTTGTCCATCTCCATCGTCAGTAAGAGCACACGCCGGCCCATGCGGGCCGCCGCCAGCGCGGCTTCGCAGCCGGCATGGCCGCCTCCCACAACAACGATGTCGTAATTCGCAGCCATCGACTTATTTGCCAATGCAAAACTCGCGGAAGATTCTGTCGAGAATATCGTCCGTGCTGACGGCGCCGGTAATTTCACCCAACGCATCAATCGCGGCGCGCAGGTCCATCGCGATCAATTCTCCGGCTGCCTGCGTGTCGACCGACGCGAGGGCAGCGGTGACGGCCTCGAGTGTCCGCTGCAGCGCGGTTTGGTGGCGGAGGTGCGTCACCAGGACGGTTTCCCTGGTTTCAAAGTCAGGATGGATGAGCAGGGTTCGGGTCCGGTCCCGCAACTCGTCCAGCCCGGCGCCGGTTTTGGCGGAAATTTTAATGACGGCACAGTCTGGCCTGTCGGAAGGCAGCAGTGCCAGGTCAGTACGAATTGGCAGGTCCGTCTTGTTCACCACCACGAGCCGCTTCTGATCACCGGTTGAACGGGTCTCCTGCAACAGGATTCGATCCTCCTCCGTCAGCGGCGCCGATCCGTCCAGCACGATCAGCACGAGATCGGCCTGTTTCTGAGCGGCGCGGCTGCGCCGCACGCCTTCCTGTTCCACGGGATCGGCCGTGTCGCGGATGCCGGCCGTGTCCAGCAGACGCACGGGAATGCCCCGGATGTTCAGCACTTCTTCCAGCACGTCGCGCGTGGTGCCTGGAATTGCCGTGACGATCGCCCGGTCGGTCTTGAGCAGCGCGTTGAGCAGGCTTGATTTTCCAACGTTCGGCC
The DNA here is from genome assembly GCA_031413335.1 of Nitrospirota bacterium. GTDB lineage: Bacteria > Nitrospirota > Nitrospiria > Nitrospirales > Nitrospiraceae > 2-02-FULL-62-14. Next base: position 1,033 of record JANOEZ010000341.1, on the reverse strand, counting down.
TGCCGATGATTGCTGCCGTGACGCCTTCGCGCAGGATGCGGCCCTCGCGGCTATGGGCCAGCAGACGGCCGACGGTCTCGTGCGCCCTCTGGAGGCCGGCCGTGAGCTCGGCCGTCGGAATGAACGCGATGTCTTCTTCCACGAAATCGATACCCGCTTCCACGTGTGCCAGCAGGCCGATGAGTGTCTCCCGGACCGCGTCGATTTCGTGAGAGAGTGCGCCGCGCAACTGCTCTTGCGCGATCCGCAGACTGCCGGCCGTTTTCGCGCGGATCGTATCGAGCACAGCCTCTGCCTGGGCCAGGTCCAGCCGGCCGTTGAGAAAGGCGCGTTTCGTGAATTCGCCCGGCTCGGCCAGACGGGCGCCGGCCCTGACAAGAGCCTCGCAGATCGTCTGCAGAATCACGATGCCGCCGTGGCACTGCAACTCGACGACATCTTCACCGGTATAGGACTTTGGCCCGCGCATGACGGCCACCAGGGCCTCATCGAGGGGGGCGCGCCGTGGGGAATCGGCAGAATCGAGAATATCCGCATGGTGGAGCGCGTGGCCGGTGGCGGACTCGAACCGGACGCCGGATCGGAGGATCACAAGGCTGGCCGCGATGTCCACGGCCTTCTCGCCGCTGATGCGCACGATGCCGATGCCTCCCTCACCAACGGGAGTGGCAACAGCACAAATGGTATCGTTTAGTGGACAGTTCATGTTTCGGATCAGAATTCTATCTGAAATCGGATCGCGCTACGATGGTCAATCGCCCAGCACCAAGGGGAGTGGCGATGGCGCAGATGGTCTCGTCCAGTAGTCCACTCATGGTGGAACTCAGGTCGCGGGTTGGTCGGAGGACGTCGAGAACGTCGGCTGCTTGTAGATGTACCGGTCCGTCACGACTTGCTGGCCGATGGTCAGCAAGTTGTTCGTGAACCAGTACAGGACCAGTCCGGAGGCAAAATTCAAAATCAGCAGGGTCTTGAAGGCCGGCAGCAGGAGCATGATTTTCGCCTGCTCCGGATCCATGGTCGTGGGCGTGAT
>JANOEZ010000340.1:0-1810 GCA_031413335.1 Nitrospirota bacterium | reverse complement strand
GCCGCACCGGGTCCCGGGTGTACACCGCTGGCCGAGAAGCCTGACAAACCAACCCAAGGTGCGCGCGTTCCCCACAAGGAAATCCAAGCGGAAAACCTACAAACTGAAATCTCCAACTTCCTTCGAGAATACCGCCGGTTTTTAGACTGCTGTTCGACCGATATCGCCTCGCTCGATGATCTGAGAGAACTGGAAGAGCGGGCGAATCATCTGCTCCTGACGGCTCAGACCGTTCTCTTCAGCGAACAGATGAAGTTGCGTGGATTCACGCTCAAGGAAATTATTCCGCCGGTGGCACAGGCACGCGATAATCTCAAAGGGCTGAAGGCCCGGCTGAAAGCCCTCGAAAAAGCCAAAGAGAAGATGGATGATCTCGGCTATGAAGCGGCCGGGCGCGAGCAACGACGCATCCGGGATGAAGAAGAGGCCATTAAAAAAGAGTTCCGGCCTGAGTTGATCCCGGAATCGGCCAGAACCGGCACGGAAATCGGAGACACCACGCTGCCGAATCGTCCAGGAACATTGTCCCAGGACACCACAGTGCCCAACGTGACCGGCACAGACTTCGGCAACACCACCTCGCGCAGCTCCACCGGCACCGATGTGGGAACAACCCCACCGACCGGCACCGATATCGGCCAGACGCCTTCCACGGGCTTTGAGATTGGAACGACCGGCCGCGTCGGCCCGGCGGTCGGCGATTCGACTCTCAACGAACGTCGCTAATCTCGTTTGGCTGGTTCAATTGGTTTGACTGGTTTCTTTGGTCAACCAACCAAACAAACGAAACAAACCAGAGAAACCGGTTTACTCAGGTCTTTCCACGCACCGGCGGCATGGGAATCCACGTTTCGCCGCCGTCTTCGCTCTTATAAAGCCCGCTGCCGTTCGTGCCCGCGTAGAAGAGTTTGGGGTCCATCGCGCTCTGGGCGAGCGAACGGATGTTCAGGCTCGTGAATCCGTTATTGATTGCCTTCCACGTCTTCCCGCCGTCCTCGCTGTTATGCACACCTTCGCGGCTGGCGACATAGAGCGTGCCGGCTCTGGCCCGATCCAGCACCATCGCACTGATCATCTGGTCCGGCAGATCCTGCGCAATACGTGTCCAGGACGCAGCCGCGTCTGTGGATTTGTAGAGGCCGTTGAGCGTCGCCGCGTAGACCGTGTCCGGCGCGTAGGGATCCACTTGCATCACGGTCACGCCCAGCGCGCGCGACGATTTGATCAATTCGGGCGGCACCAGGCCGTTATTCGCCTTCTCCCACCGTCCTGCGCGGTTGACGGACTTGTAGACGCCGCCGCTCGTGCCGGCATACATCATCTGCGGCCTCGTGGGATCGAGCGCCAGCGCCACCACCATCAGCACCTCCGTCATCCCGTCCATCCTCTTCTGCCAACTCTCCCCGCCATCCGTGGATTCGAAGATGCCCATGGTGGTGGACACGAACAGGTGATTGCTCTCTTTCGGATCGAACACAAACTGGGTGACGACGGACGTGACCGTGTTGTTCTCAAGGCCGTTTCGTAGCGACGTCCAGCGTTGCCCGCCATCATAGCTTTTGAAGACCGCGTCGCCCTTCGTCCCGGCGTAGACCGTGGCCGGATAGGCCGGATCGATCACCATCGAGATCACGCGCGAATGGCTCATGCCTTTTGAAATGTTTTCCCAGGTCTGCCCACCATCCCGTGTTTTGAAAATGTAGTCGTTGGTCGCGACATAGATGATCTGCGACTTCGACGGATGGAGGGCGATGACGACGATGGGATCGCTGCCGCCGCAGCCGAACGTAGCCAGAACGAAGAGGAGAAG
>JANOEZ010000339.1:0-6485 GCA_031413335.1 Nitrospirota bacterium | reverse complement strand
GGTCACCGGGAACAGGCGGCGCGTCAAACGAACGATGACGTTCTTGTTCGGATCGGTTTGATCCGTCTTGAGGAAGAGCATCTTGATCGCCGTCAGGATCAAGAAAACAGCGAAGAGGTGGCGTCCAGCAGCGACGTCTTGCCGTGATCCACGTGGCCCATGATCGTCACGACCGGCGGCCGCGGCTGCATCGCCCCGCCCTCTTCGGCATCGGCGGGCTCGTCGAACAGCGCGTCGCCCTCCCGTTCGACCACCACTTCGGTCTTGACGCCGAAACTCTCGGCGATCAATTGCGCGGCGTCCAGATTCATCGGCTGATTCAGCGTCAGCATCTGACCGGTGTCCATGAGCTGGCGCATCACGTCGGCGGGCCGCTGCCCGACCAGTTCGGAAAATTCCTTCACCGTGAGGCCGGCCGTCAGCTTGATGGCTTTCTGCCTGGGCTTGGTGCTTTCCGTGACGGCCGAGGTCTGCTGATGGCGGGAGCGATCCTCCCGGCGGTGGACGGGGATTGCTCTGAGATCTTGCCACCGGGCGGCGTCCGCGCGGAAGCGCAGGTCGTCCTCGTCTTTGACTCGGCCGGTCGTTTTCTTGGCCTTCTTGTTGAGTTTGTCCTTGAGCCCTGCCTCGCCGACCGGCTGGCCGAGTTCCGGTTCCTTCTTTTTCCGTGCGCCAGACTCGCCGGCCACACCCGGAGCGGACGATGGCGGTGCGGTCGCAGACGGCGCCGTCCGCGCCGGAGCGACGCTCGCCGGCGCGTGGACGGGACCCGCATGGCTGGACGAGGGAGGATGTCCGGAAAGAAGAGTCGGCGCGTGCCCCAGTTCAGACACAGACGCGGCGGCGCCACTGTCGTGCGCCGGACCCGCGGGATGAATCGGCGTCATCGGCTGGAGTTCGGCAGGAACCTCGATCACATCGGCCGGCTCATCTTCTTTTTTCTTCTTGAAGAGCAGCCGCTTCTTGTCAACCTTGGGAGCCTCTTCGACCGCAGGAGCGGACTTGGCCACGTCTTTCTTGCTTCCCGCCTCTTTTTTGCCCGGCGCTTTGCCGGCAGCGGGCTTGGCGTCGGCTTTCGCGGCGAGCTTGCCTTTGCCGAGCTTGGCCAGCACGGTCTGGACCGCGTCGTCATCCAACGTGCTGCTATGCGATTTGGCGGCAATGCCGAGCTTCTTGAGTTCGGCGAGCAATTCCTTGCTCTCGATCTCAAGTTGTTTGGCTAGATCGTGAACTCTCGTTCCCAACATACGTGCGATCTACCTCGTTCTCTTCAACACCGCGGGCTCAGCAATCCTTCAGACAGCGACAGCCGCGCCCTCATTCCCCTGCTCCGCCTCTTTCTTCCGCTGCTCGCGGGCGGCTTCTTCCTCACGCTGGGCCTCGGCTTCATCGGCCAGCGCCGCCTTGATTTCCTTGTCCCGCTCGACCTTTTCCTTCTCGTATTCCGTCGCGCTGATGATGTCGATCTTCCACCCGGTCAGCCGGGCGGCCAGGCGGACGTTCTGCCCGTTCTTGCCGATCGCCAGCGAGAGTTGCGAATCGGCCACCACGACCAGCGCCGACTTTTTCTCCTCGTCGATGCCCACCTTCTCGATGCTCGCCGGATTGAGCGCCTCCGCGATGAAGACGCGCGGGTCGTTGGTCCAGGCGATGATGTCGATCTTTTCGCCGCGCAGCTCCCGCACCACCGCCTGCACACGCGAGCCCTTGATGCCGACGCAGGCGCCGACCGGGTCCACCGCCTTGTCGCGCGAGGAGACGGCGATCTTCGTCCGGTCGCCCGGCTCGCGGACCACGCCCTTGATTTCGACGATCTTCTCGCCGACTTCGGGCACCTCGAGCGCGAACAGCTTGCCCACGAATTGCGGGTGGGACCGGGAGAGGATCACCTGGACATCCTTCGGCGTCTTGCGCACTTCGAGCAGATAGGCCTTCACACGATCGCCGCGCCGATAGGTCTCGCGAGGAATCTGTTCCTGGATCGGCAGAATGGCTTCGGTCTTGCCGAGATCCACGATGTAGTTGCGCCGCTCCTGGCCGATGATGATGCCGTTGATCAGGTCGCCCAGGCGGGTCGAGTACTCCTTCTCCACCACTTCCCATTCGGCTTCACGGACCTTCTGGCAGATCACCTGCTTGGCGGTTTGCGCGGCAATGCGCCCGAGCTCGTCCATCTCGATGAGGGAGCCGATCTCGTCGCCGACCTCCGCGCCGTCGTCCACCTTGCGCGCTTCCAGGATCGAGATTTCAGCCTTGGGATTCGTGACCGTGTCCACGATCGTCTTCAGCAAAATCACCGAAATGTCGCCCGTCTTGGCGTCGATCTCGACCTTGACATTTTCGCCCTGCCCGAAGCGTTTCTTCGCCGCCGTCAGGAGCGCCATTTCCACCGCGCCCATGATGCGGGCTTTGTCGATGCCCTTCTCACGGCCCAGTTGGTCGATCACTGCAATCAGCTCTTTACCGTTCATGATCCTGTCCCTCGCTCATTCCCACAAGCCCGAGCACCATCCTGATTGAAAGATTCGGTGCCGATGATCCAGGCCTTGTCGATGCCCTTCTCCCGGTTCAATCGATCAAGCACTGCAATCAGTTCTTTGCCGTTCATAGTCTCAATCCTCGCTTATGGCCTCGCTTGCTAGGCCCTGCCTCGTTGTTTCTTCCTTAAAACGTGACCTGCGGCCGTCCTTCTGCAATCATATCCCAGGTCAGCTGCACCGTCTGCTCAGACCGTTTCTCCTCCACTAACAGCGTCACGCCGTCGTCACGCACCTCGTGCAGCGTGCCAGCCAGCCGCCACTGCCCGTTGATCGGGGTCCGGAGCTTGAGGTTGACCAGCGTGCCGAGCGCGCGGTGATACTGTTCGCGACGCTTGAACGGCCGGTCGAGCCCCGGTGACGACACTTCGAGCGTGTAGGAATGCGGGACCGGATCCTCGACGTCCAGCGCATGGCTCAGCGAGACATGCACGTGCTGGCAATCTTCCAGGCTCACGCCACCCGGTTTGTCGAGGAACACCCGCACCAGCGTCCGTTGGCGCTGCCCGACGCACTCGACGTCCACGACGTGCACATCGAGGGAGCGGGCGATCGGCTCCGCGATGGTTCGGACGCGTTCCGCAATGGACTGGGCCTCGCGCTTCCTGGCCGCTCCGGCCGGCCCCTGCGTGTTCCAGTCCATGTGTGCACCCGACTCAAACAAAAAGTGGGCCTGAGGCCCACTTTCACGAGCCCCAACCTACCATTTTGGGTAAACGAAGGCAAGAGGAGAAAAGGGAAGGCGACAGGCCGCTTTCAAGCCCGTCGCCTTTAACGCTTCGCCACGTTCAGCGGGCTACTCCTACACTGTTTGCCCGACTAACTTTGAATGTCCCTATATCTTTCCTACACAAATCACGACACGCCTCGGCCAGTGGCTAACCTTCGCTCCATTACCGCTATAGGATGCATCGAATGCTCGGCAGCTTGAGATCGATCGAGGTCGCTCAGAGCCGCTTGAAGCACTTCAGAGAGACTAGACTTGCCATTATCTCCACTCAGGACAAAGTCAAGGACGGCGATGTGGTTCTGGAAGTACCGCTCGAGTATTGGACTCTCTTCATGTAGACCAGCCATTAGCGCCTCACATGCAGCACGCATTTCCTTGAGAGCCTCAATTTCATCATGCTGGAGCACAGCGTCGACTCGGCGCGTCGCATCCTCAAATGTTAAACGGGCTTGGGTACGCATCTCACTCAACCGCGCAAGGCGTGCATCCAGATCCGCAATTCGCGTCTTGCGCGTTTCGGCCTCGTCCATAAGACGCATCATTCGCTGCGGCACCTGGATGATCATAAACGCGATGACAGCACCTACTACGACGATGAGCACCGCCAGCCAAATCATTACTCTCCTTTAGAAAGAAAATAGGGACATTCACTATTTCGGCCGGATGAAGGCTACGCCTTCCTAAGAAGAGCGTCAATATTCTTTAGGGGGGCGGCCCTTTGAGGGGCTCAGGGCAGGCAATGGTTCGGGGGCTATCACTACTGCAGCAGCACACTAGGCGTGGCGAAGCGTTAAAGGCGACGAGTTTACAAGCGACTCGTCGCCTTTCTATTTTAAAAGCAGGGTGGCGAGGTTGAGCGGACGTTGCCGGAGAAGCGGGGATCCACCGAGGCTTTAGCGGGCAGGAAAGCTGGAACTGACCAAGGCACCGCGGTCACTGACCGCGGCCGCGGGAATTCCAGAAGGGTTCCGCCCGCTAAGGCCCGGAAGGGTCGCTTTGAGAGGCGAGGACGCGAGCGCCTCGATACCCTGCTGACTCTCTTTCTTCCAACACTTTTGTGCTTATCCGACGAGGCGTTGGAAGGCAGCCTGAAGTTTGAGCGTGACGGGGCCGGGTTTGCCGGAGCCGCCTGGTCCGATTGCCTTGCCGTCCACGCGGATGACCGGCAGGACTTCGACGGTGGTGCCGGACAGAAAGATTTCGTCGGCGTGGAGGAACTCTTCCAACGTGACAAATCGTTCTTCCACCGGCAGGCCTTCCTTGCGGGACAGTTCCAGCACGATCGTCCGCGTGACGCCCGAAAGGATCTGCTCCCCTTCCGGCGCGGTGATCACGCGGCCGGCCTTGACGATCATCACGTTGCTGACTGCGCCTTCGGTCACCTGCCCGTTTCGGATAAACAGGGCTTCGAAGGCCCCGGCCTGCTTGGCCTTCTGCCGCGCCATGACGTTGGGAAGCAGATTGATGCTCTTAATATCGCAACGGCCCCAGCGCCAGTCGTCCATGGTCATGACGGCCACGCCGGAAGCCCGAAGTGCGGGCTCCATCGGCCTCATCTCGCGCACAGTCATGACGGCGGTCGGCTTGGCAGAGGCCGGGAAGACATGGTCACGGGGGGCGGCGCCACGCGTCAGCTGAAGATAGACTTTGCTCTCCAGATAGCCGCTCCGTTTGATGCCATCGTGGACATAGGCCGCCCACTGCTGGAGATTCCAGGGCAGCGACAGTTCAATGGATTTGGCGCTCCGTTCAAGCCGGGTGAGATGCGCATCGAGTTGAAAGGGTTGGCCGTGGTAGGTGCGGATGACTTCGTAGATGCCGTCGCCGAACTGGAAGCCCCGGTCTTCCACTGAGACCGTCGTCTCTTCTAAAGGAAGAAACTGGCCGTTCACGAACCCGATGTCGGGCATGGATAATCCTTAGCGGCGGATGGCGCCGTCCGCCGCAGTGATCAGAAACACCCGGCGGTCTTCGGCGGTGAATTTCCAGCCCATGCGCTTTTCGAACACAATCCGATGGTCGCCCTTCTCGAGCGCGCGAAATTCGAACGTCCGCGTGCCGTTGTCCACGGCATTGTTGCCGGCCACCCGCAGATACTCGTCGCTCACCAACACGAGCAAGGCGGTGTCGTAGGACGGCACCCACTGCTCTCCCCGCGTCCGATCCTCCCAGAGATGGATCGGGAACGGCTGCCCCGCCTGAACCGATAGGTGCTTGACCTCGCCTGTTGAGTTGTCCTGTGCCGCCATCGTGCCTGCTCCGAATATTAATCCTGGACTTTGCGGCGAGGCCCGACGAAGACCTCGTTCTCCTTGACCTTCACTTCGTAGCTGCCCACGCAATTGCCACCACCGTCCGATGCCAATCCGGTCCGGACGTCGAAGGCGAGATCGTGCCAGGGACAGGAGACAACATGCCCCTTCAACGTCCCCTCGCCCAACGGGCCGCCCTGATGGGGGCAGATATTATAGATGGCGTAGAACGTGCCGCTCACGTTGAAGACGGCCAGTTCGCGCCCGTTCACCTCAACCACCTTGGCGCCCCCTGCCGGGATATCACCTGCGGCGGCGACTCGCGTGAAGCCTTCCATGCCGACTGTTTTTGATGGGCTGCTCATAATCCTCGTTATAATCTCAGCGTGAATTTCAGCTCGACGCCGGTCGCAAGTTGTTCCCGCTTGATGAAGCCGGCCTCGGTCTCGATCACGTACCGGGCATTCTCGGGTGGCGGGCCGTAGGCCGGACAGGGATCCTTCTCGCAAGGGACGGCGCGCTCCACCAGATGCACCACGTGCCGGCTTTCGTCTGCCCAGATCACGTCCACCGGAAAGGTGAAGCCCTTCGTCCTGACCCGATGGCGGTCAGACGTTTCGAAGATATACAGCATCCCGGCGTTCGGCGGCAACGATTCCCGAAATGCCAGCCCGAACAGGAGCTTCTCCGGCGTATCGGCGACTTCCGCTTCGATCAGGGCGCCGCTGGGAAAGGTCACAATAATGGTGTCGGTATCCTTGGGGCCGGTGAAAAACCAACTCCCTACGAGCAGTCACAACGCCAGCACGATCAACATCACGACCCGACGCTGGGTCGGGGGCGTTTTCAACGGTGTCAGAATATCCATAAATTATTCTCGCTTAAGCACCCTAGGTCCAACGGCCCATATCAATCAAGCACCTAGGCCTTCTGCTCGCCATCCTGCTGTTGACTTAAAAAAGAAGC
>JANOEZ010000338.1:0-5002 GCA_031413335.1 Nitrospirota bacterium | reverse complement strand
AAGTCGTCGAGAAGGTCAAGACGGATATCGACAAGCTCATGATCGAAGAGGCCGAGAAGATCATCTTCGAGCTGGGACTCTCTGACTTCAATCCGGAAATCGTGAGGGTGCTGGGGAAACTCAAGTACCGGACGAGTTACGGGCAGAACAATCTCTACCACGCGCGCGAGGCCGCCTATATTTGCGGGACGATGGCGGCCGAATTGGGCCTGGACATCCGGCTGGCCAAGCGCGGCGCGCTGCTGCACGACATCGGCAAGTCGGTGAGCCACGAAGAAGAAGGCACGCACGCGATGCTGGGAGCCGACATCGCCAAAAAGTACGGCGAGTCGGCCAAGATCATCAACGCGATTGCGGCGCATCACGAGCAGGTGGAGCCGATCTGTCCGGAGTCCGTGCTCGTCGCCGCGGCGGAAGCCCTGTCGGCGGCCCGCCCAGGGGCGCGGCGGGAGGCGTTGGAGTCCTATGTCAAGCGGCTGGAGAAGCTCGAGTCGCTGGCAACGGGGTACAAGGGCGTCCACAAAGCCTACGCGATCCAGGCCGGCCGAGAAATTCGCGTGATTGTCCGGCAGGAGGAAGTCAGCGATACAGAGTCCTCGCTCATGTCCCGCGATCTGGCGAAGAAGATCGAGCAGGAGTTGACCTATCCGGGGCAGATCAAAGTGACCGTGATCCGGGAAAGCCGGTACACGGAGATCGCAAAATGAAGGTTCTGGTCATCGGCGACATCGTGGGAGAACCGGGCCGGCGGGCTGTGGAGCGCCGGCTGCCCAAGCTCGTCGCCCAGCACAGTATCGATATCGTCATCGCCAACGGCGAGAACATCGCGGGCGGCTTCGGCATCACGCCGGACCTGGCGCAGGAACTCTTCGACTGGGGCGCGGCGGTCATCACCACCGGCAACCATGCGTGGGACAAGAAAGAAATCATGGAGTATATCCGGCACGAGCCGCGCCTGCTCCGTCCGGCCAACTACCCGGACGGCGTCCCCGGCAAGGGCTCGATCGTGGTGGAAACGGCCGGCGGGGAAAAGCTGGCCGTGCTCCATTTGATGGGACGCACCTTCATGCCGACGCTGGATTGTCCCTTCCAGGCCGCGCGCCGTGAACTGACAAAGCTGAAGCAGGCAACTGCGGCGATCGTCGTGGACATGCATGCCGAGGCGACGTCGGAGAAGATGGCCATGGGCTATTTTCTCGACGGCGAGGTGTCGGCGGTCGTGGGCACCCATACGCACGTGCAGACGGCCGATGAGCAGATGCTGCCGAAGGGGACGGCCTACCTCACCGACATCGGGATGACCGGCCCGGTGCATTCCGTCATCGGCGTGAAAAAGGAACTGGTCATTGAAAAATTTCTGACGGGAATGCCGCGTCGCTTCGAGGTGGCATCCGGCCCCGCGGTCTTCTGCGCGGCGTTGATCGAATTGGATGGCACGCTCGGCAAGGCGCTGAGTATTCAACGGCTCCGTATTCCTGACTAAGCCCGCATTATCCATGAGCGCTTCTGCTGCAATCGCGGATTCGCTGCTGCGACAAGCCTGGCGGCGGACATGCTCGCCGCTCAGTCCCTCGACGTACTGCTTTAGTGCGCCTCGGTCCTTCGCGGCTGCGCGTGCCCGTCTCGCAACGCGACTCCACGATTTCGCGACGAACCGTCATGAACAATGCGGGCTCGCCAACGCTGTGAACCGGGATGCCACGCACTGTGGTTGACCGTCCCCAACGGATTCTCACCGTCTCTGCCCTGACCGCACTCGTCCGCGAGCGGCTGGAAGAGGACTTTTCCGATTGCTGGGTGGAAGGCGAAGTCTCCAACCTCCGCACACCCTCATCCGGCCACATCTATTTCACGCTCAAAGATGCGACTAGCCAGATTCGCGCGGTACTGTTCCGGCCCGGCGCGCAACGCCTGCGGTTTGCGCTGAAAGAAGGACTCCAGCTCGTCGTGCGCGGGCGGCTCACCGTGTACGAGCCGCGCGGCGAATACCAGATCGTCCTGGACTATCTGGAGCCCAAGGGGCTCGGCGCGCTCCAACTTGCGCTGGAACAATTAAAGGAGCGGCTGGCGAAAGAGGGGTTGTTCGACCCGGCTCGCAAACGACCGCTTCCATTTCTGCCGCGTCGCGTGGGGGTGGTCACGTCGCTCACGGGCGCGGCGCTCCGCGACATCCTGGCCGTGTTGCGCCGCCGGTGCCCGATCATGGGCATCGTGGTCGCGCCGGTGCCGGTGCAGGGCGACGAGGCCACCGCGCAGATTGCTGCGGCCATCCGCTCGCTGAGCGCGTCCAAGCTCGTGGATGTCATCATCGTCGGGAGGGGCGGCGGCTCCCTGGAGGATCTCTGGTGTTTCAACGAGGAAACCGTCGTGCGGGCCATTGCCGCCTCGGCCGTCCCGGTGGTGTCGGCGGTGGGCCACGAGATTGACTTCACGCTGGCGGATTTTGCCGCGGACTATCGCGCGCCGACTCCCTCGGCCGCGGCGGAGGCGGTGGCGCCGGTCCTGGACGACTTGCTCGAGACCCTGCGCGATCGTGCAGCACGCCTGAAGCTGGCGGTGCGCGTGCGCCTGCGCGGGGATCGCCGGGAGTGCGCCGCTGCGCTGCGGGTGCTGTACGCGCGGCCGCTCCCTGTCGAACAGGCCGCGCAACGCCTGGACGATTTGACGGGACGGTTGGGCGGTTCCGTGACGGACACGTTATCCGCATGGCAGCGGCGCGCAGACGCCTGCCGGCATGCCCTCGAAGCCTGCAGTCCCAGAATACGAATCGGATCGGCGTTGACCCTGGTGCCTCAGCTCGTCAAGCGGATCGGGCAGGGCCTGCGGGCGGCGCTGGCGTTGAAGCACCAGGCCACCCGTTTGATCGCGTCGGCTCTCGACGGCTTGAGCCCGCTGGCCATTTTGGGACGCGGCTACAGCATCGTGCAAATGGTGCCGGACGGGATCGTGGTGAAACGCGCGCGGGATGTGTCCGTAGGCGATCAGGTCTCCGCCAGGCTGGCGGACGGGCGCCTGCTGTGCGATGTGCGAAAGGTGATTCCAGAATCTTGACGGTTGCGCCTCCCTGGAGGCACCCGTATAATAGGTTCGCGCGCGGCGGATCAGGAGGCGGTTCCCATGGCTCCGGTAAAATTCGAACAGGCGATGGCCCGGCTCGAGACGATCGTCTCGGAGCTCGAAAAGGGAGACCTCTCGCTCGACGACTCGCTGAAAATTTTCGAGGAAGGCATCAAGCTTTCCAAGACCTGCCTCAAGATGCTGGATGACGCCGAACGCAAGGTCGAAATTCTGATTCAAGACAAGGACGGGCGAAAGCGGCTTCGCGCGCTCTCATTGGAAGAGGACGAAGACGAGCCCGCCCATTCCACCTGACGCGCTGCTCGTTGTCTCCCGCTCGGTTCCTCATGACTCGGAAAAGCACAGTGGTTCGGGATCGGCTGGATCGCGTGCTGGTAGCCCGCGGGTTGGCGTCGAGCCGCGAGCAGGCCAGCCGGATGATCCTGGCCGGTACCGTCAGGGTCAACGGAGTACTGATCGACAAGCAGGCGGCGCTCGTGCCCGCGGAAGCCGCGATCGACGTCGCGTCTGGAACGACGCCCTATGTCAGCCGCGGCGGCGGTAAGCTGGTCGCGGCGCTGGATGCCTGGGCGGTGGATCCGTCCGGGCTGGTTGCCATGGATGTCGGCGCCTCCACCGGCGGGTTTACCGATTGTCTGCTGCAGCGCGGCGCGCGGCGGGTCTATGCGGTGGACGTGGGCTACGGGCAGTTGGACTGGAAGTTGCGCCAGGATTCCCGCGTGGTCGTGCTTGATCGGGAAAACATCCGCTATCTGGAGCGCGCGGCGGTGCCGGAGCCGGTCGATCTGGCCGTGATCGACGTGTCGTTTATTTCGCTGACGCTCGTGCTGCCCTGCGTGGTGCCGTTTCTGGGACGGCCGGCGCGGGTCATCGCGCTCGTCAAGCCACAGTTCGAAGTCGGGAAGGGCCAGGTGGGGCGCGGAGGCATCGTGCGCGATGACGGACAGCGGCGCGAGGTGACCGCGAAGGTCCTGGCCTGCGCCGAGTCGCTCGGATTCCAATCGCTCGGCGTGCTGGATTCGCCGGTGTTTGGGCAAAAGGGCAACCGTGAGATCCTGCTGGGGCTGAACTGGGCCGGCACGTCCGGCACAAAGGGTACTGCATGACGCAGCGGAGGGCCGCGTGAAAATTCTGGTGACCGGAGGAGCCGGATTCATCGGATCCCATCTCGTCGATCGTCTCGTGCAGGAAGGGCACGAGGTCGTCGTGGTGGACAATCTCTCGACCGGCAGGCGTCGGAACGTGAACCGGGCGGCGGAATTCTACAAGCGGGACGTGCAGAGTTCGCGCATGGAGGGCGTATTTCGCCGGGAACGCCCCGTCGTGCTGATCCACCTGGCGGCGCAGATGAACATCCGCCGGTCCGTCGAGGATCCGCTGTTCGACGCGCAGGTCAACATTCTCGGCACGCTGAACGTGCTCGACCAGGCGGTCCGGTATGGCACGCGAAAAGTCATCTTTGCGTCGTCGGGCGGTGCCATCTACGGAGAGCAGGATGTCTTTCCCGCGCCGGAGTCGCACGCGACCCGTCCCCTGTCGCCCTACGGCATCAGCAAGCTGACGGGCGAATATTATCTGACCTATTTTCAGCGGGTCAGCGGGATCCAGTACGTGAGCCTGCGATTGAGCAACGTGTTCGGCCCCCGCCAGGATCCCTACGGAGAGGCCGGCGTGGTCGCCATTTTCACCCAGAAGATGCTGGCCGGCGAGCAGCCCATCATCAACGGCAACGGCCGGCAGACGCGTGACTTTGTCTACGTGGACGACGTCGTGGAAGCGCACATGGCGGCGCTGGGCAAGGACGTTCAGGGTATCTATAACGTGGGGACGGCGCACGAGACGCCTGTCAACGAGCTGTTCGGCAAGCTCGCGGACCTGACCAAGTCGGGATGCAAACAGCTCTATGGGCCGGCGAAAAAGGGCG
>JANOEZ010000337.1:0-1186 GCA_031413335.1 Nitrospirota bacterium | reverse complement strand
GGACGATCATGAAAAAGGGTATTCACCCGGTATACCGGGAAGCCACCATCAGTTGCGCCTGCGGGGCCAAGTTCAAGACGCGCTCGACGGTCGGCGATCTCAAAGTGGACAGTTGCGCCAAGTGCCATCCCTTCTTTACGGGCACGCAGAAAATTCTGGACACGGAAGGGCGCGTGGAGCGGTTCAAAAAGAAATACGCCAAGAAGACGAAGACAGGGTGACGCCGATCGCGAACCAAACGCATTAGCGCATTCACCAGAGGGACCCTGCTTCGTTGAGGGGCAGGGTCCCTCTGTTTTTTCGGACCGGAATTAGGGAAACGGATAGGGGCAGCAGAAGAAGTAAAGAGGGACACAATTGCATCGGGGGCAGGGCCCCTCTTGTTCTTTCAGGGAAAAGAAAATGGCTGAAACGAATACGGCAGAATCCAGGGAAGCGCTGCTGCTGGCCAAGTGGGGGGCCACGGCGAAGCGCTACGACGAGCTGACTCATCAGCTGTCGGACCCGTCCGTCCTCAGCCAGCAGGACCAGGTGCGCAAGCTCAACAAGGAGCGCAGCGACCTGGAAGAGACCGCGCAGTTGTTTGCCGGGTATCAGACCCTGCTCATGCATCTGCACGAGGCCGAGCAGATGCTCAAGGACGCAGGCGCCGATGCCGGGTTGAAGGGATTGGTGACCGACGAGGTCCGCACGCTGCAAGAGAAGCGGCGGCAGATGGAGGAGCGCGCGACGGAGCTGCTGGTCCCGAAGGATCCGCGCGACGGCAAGAACATGTTCGTTGAAATCCGGGCCGGCGCGGGCGGCGAGGAGGCGGCGCTGTTCGCCGGCGATCTGTTGCGGATGTACACGCGCTACGCGGAGCGCAAGCGGCTGAAAACGGAATTGATGGAGGCGGACGAGACCGGCATCGGCGGATACAAGAATGTCGTGCTCCTGGTCGAGGGCAAGGGCGCCTACGGCCAGCTCAAGCACGAGAGCGGCGTGCACCGCGTCCAGCGGGTGCCGGCCACGGAAGCCAGCGGGCGCATCCATACCTCGACCGTGACGGTGGCGGTGATGCCGGAAGTGGAGGAAGTGGACGTCAACATCAGCCCGAACGACCTGCGGATCGACACCTTCTGTTCCTCCGGCGCCGGCGGGCAAAGCGTCAATACGACCAAGTCGGCCGTGCGGATCACGCACATTC
>JANOEZ010000336.1:0-5479 GCA_031413335.1 Nitrospirota bacterium | reverse complement strand
AGCTCCCGCCGTTGCGTGAATTCAAAGAACTGGGTGAAGCGGAGCAGGCGATGCTGCCGGTTGAGGACGGATTGCAGATCGGCAATCAGGAGGCGGTTGCCACCGGCTCCCCTGAGGAGTCGTCCGAAGCGGAATCCTCGCCGCGGCCCTGACGGCATGGTGTGACGCCCTCGGCGCGCGCCCTCTTCGCGTGTCCTCTCCTTGACGCCCCCCTGAGAATGGTCGTGCAACATTCCTGATGCGAGGACTGCCGCGCGGCGCGGTATGCGTCGATGCGGATGGAGCGAGGCGGTCACGATGAGCTGGTATGAACACGTTGCGTAAGAGCGATTGGCTTTTTGGCGGGGCGGTGGTGCTGGTGATCGTCGGCGTGTCGCTGTTGCCGTCACCACGCGATCGCAATCCCATCATGCCGACCACCATGGAGCATCGGGGGCTTTCCGAGAAGGACTGCATGCGGTGCCATGCTGTCGGGCAGAGCCGGCCACTTTCGGAGCGGCATCCGAGACGGCAGGACTGTTTTCGTTGTCATAAAGGGTCGGAGACGGCAGGAGGCAACACGTGAGGATGCGGTCATGGTGACGGTGCTTCTGTTCGGACTGACATTGCAGCAGAGCGTCGGCGAGTCCGAGTTGCAGCTCGACGTGACCGATCCGGTGACGGTGAAGGGCTTGCTGGAAGCCCATCAAGAGAAGCTGGCCGGCGCACTGCCGTTCATGCGCAACGGTGAATTGCTGGTGACTGTGAACAGAAAAGTCGGGTCGCTGGATTCAATGGTCAAGGATGGCGACATCGTGAAGCTGACGCACCAGGCGCATCCGATCTTTGACGGCGCGATGTGGCAAAACCCGTAAGGCGTACAACGTGAGAAGTGAAAAGTAAAAGGTACACGTGAACGGCTGGCCACTTTTTACGGGTGGCGTGGATGTTAGCTGGCTGCAGGTGGTTCGGTGACAGCGCCCATCGAGCGGTATTTCCGGTCGCGCTGAGCCAGCAAGTCCTGAGGGGACAGTTCGCCGAGCTGGCTGAGGTGGCCGGCGAGCGATTTGGCGACCCGTTCGGCTGTCATGCGGACATCACGGTGCGCCCCGCCGGGCGGTTCCGGGATTACGTCATCGATCACACCCAGCCCGCGCAAGTCGTTGGCCGTCATCTTGAGCGCGCTGGCGGCATCCTGCACTTTGGCCGGGTCGCTCCAGAGGATGGCTGCGCAGCCTTCCGGTGAAATCACCGAATAGACTGAGTGCTCCAGCATCAGCACGCGATCGGCCACGCCCAATGCCAGCGCGCCGCCGCTGCCGCCTTCGCCGGTCACGATGGAGACGATCGGAACAGTGAGACGGGACATGACCAGCAGATTCCGCGCGATGGCTTCGGCCTGCCCACGCTCTTCGGCACCGACTCCCGGGTAGGCGCCGGGCGTGTCGATAAACGTGACGATGGGCCGGTTGAATTTTTCTGCCAATCTCATCAGCCGAAGCGCTTTGCGGTAGCCTTCCGGATTGGGCATGCCGAAGTTTCGCTGCATCCGCTCCTTGAGCGTTTTTCCCTTCATATGCCCGATGGCCATGATGGACTGGTTGTTGAAGCGGGCGAATCCACCGACCACGGCCTGGTCGTCGCCATACGTACGGTCTCCGTGGAGTTCAACGAAGTCACGGCAGAAGGCGCTGAGATAGTCGAGCAGCCCTGGTCGCTGCGGATGCCGGGCCAGTTGGGTGCGCTGCCAGGGCGTGAGGCGGCTGTAGAGCTCCACCTCGGTTTGAGCCAGGCGGGCCTTGAGCTTGCGGATGTCCTCTTCGACGGCCGGCTTGGTCGAGCCGGAGCCCGCCAGTTTCTCAATCCGCTCTTCAAGCTCGCGGAGAGGCTTTTCGAATTCGAGATAGTCTTTCATGCCACGTTGCCCATGTATTACAGCATGACGACGGCGCCTTTGCCTAGCACATTTTCAACTTCGGCTACGAATCCTTCGCTCGGCAGGACCTTGACGTTGAGGACGGGCGCCGTCTCGGCTTCGATGTCCGGCGGCAGGCAGAGCGTAAATGAAATGGCGGTCGGGCCAGGGTGGCGACGCAGAATTTGTTCCACCTGGCTGAGCTGCGTCGAGGCGTCCGGTCCGTCGTTGACGCGGATGTTGATGCGTGAGACTGCGCGGGCGAGCAGGCTGTCGAGGGCTTCGATTTTCGTGCCTTTCACGCGCGTGCCCTTTTCAGCCCGGTCCACGATGCCGGTGACCCGAATGACGCGCTCCGGAGCCAGAAGGTCCGAGGCGGATCTGAAGAGATCCGGAAACACGATGATTTCCACCAGCCCTTGCGGATCTTCGATCTGCACATAGGCCATGCGGTCGCCTTTTTTCGTAGTCAGCGATTTGACCGTCGTCACGATGCCGCAGAGCTTCACTTCCTTGCCGTCGGTCACCTCGCCCAGCGTCCCGGACGTCGCTGTCGAGAATTTCTTCAGCGCCGATTCGAACCGCGAGAGCGGGTGGGCCGTAATGTAGAAGCCGGTCAACTCGCGTTCGTACTTGAGCATCTCTCCCTGATCCCATTCCGGCAGATCCGGCAAAGCGGCTTCGGTCAGGCCGTGGGTGGATTCGGCAGAGGGATCGTCCCCGAAGATACTGGTCTGGCCCCGCTCGCGTTCCTGCTGGGCGGCCGCGCCTTCGTCGACGGCCTGGTCCAGTACGGCCATGAGCTGCGCGCGGCGTGCGCCGGTTGAATCGAAGGCGCCGGCTTTAATCAAGCCTTCCAACATGCGTTTGTTGACCTTGTGGAGGTCGATGCCCCGGCAGAAGTCAAAGAAGGACCGGAACGCACCCTTGTCGTTGCGCACTGTGATGATGGATTCCACCGCGCCTTCCCCGACGTTTTTGATGGCGGCCAGGCCGAAGCGGATGCCGCCGTCGGCGACGGCAAAGTCCTTCTGGCTCTCGTTGACGTCTGGCGGCAACACCTTGATGCTCATGTCCCGGCATTCGGTGAGGTAGCCGACCATCTTGTCGGAGTTCCCCATTTCACTCGTGAGCAGGGCGGCCATGAACTGCGTGGGGTAGTGGGCCTTGAGATAGGCCGTCTGGTAGGTCACCACCGCATAGGCCGCGGCGTGCGATTTATTGAATCCGTAGCCTGCGAACTTCTGGATCAAATCAAACAACTTTTTCGCTTTCGGCTCCGTGATCTTGTGCTGCCTGGCTCCCTCAATGAACTTTGCGCGGAGCTTTTCCATCTCCTCCAGCTTTTTCTTGCCCATGGCGCGACGCAGAATGTCGGCTTGGCCAAGGGAGAAGCCGGCGATCTTGTTGGCGATCGCCATGACCTGTTCCTGATAGACGATCACGCCGTAGGTATCCTTGAGCAGGGGTTCCAGCTCCGGGACTTCGTAGGTGATGGGCACCTTGCCCTGCTTGCGTTTGATGAAGTCTGGAATCAGATCCATGGGTCCCGGGCGATAGAGGGCGATGATCGCGATGATGTCCTCGAACCGGTCGGGGCGGAGGCCGGTCAGCAGATCCCGCATGCCCGCGCTTTCCAACTGAAAGAGTCCGGTGGTTTTGCCGGACGCCAGCAGCGCGAAGGTTTGGGGATCGGTGTAGGGGACCTGCTCGATGGCCAACGGAGGATGGGCGGGGTGCGCCCGATTGATCAGGCCGACCGCGTAGTGGATCATCGTCAGCGTCTTCAGGCCCAGAAAGTCGAACTTGACGAGCCCGATCCTTTCCACATCGCCCATCGAGTATTGGGTCACGATTTCGTCGTTGGCGCCCTTGTAGAGAGGCACATGATCCGTGAGCGGACCTTCGGAGATGACGACACCGGCCGCATGTGTGGAGGCGTGGCGGGCCAGCCCTTCCAGCGATTTGGCAATGGACATCAGTTCGGCGATCTTCGGATCGGTCTCGGTCAGCTCGCGCAGTTTCGGTTCCTGCAGGAGGGCGTCTTCCAGGGTGATGTTGAGCTGGTTCGGCACCAGCTTGGCCACGCGATCCACTTCGGCATAGGGAATCTCCAGCACCCGGCCGATGTCGCGGATCGCCGCCCTGGCGCCGAGCGTGCCGAACGTGATGATCTGGGCGACGTGGTCCGAGCCGTATTTCTCGACGACGTAGTTGATGACTTCGCCGCGACGGTCCATGCAGAAGTCCATGTCGATATCGGGGAGCGACACGCGTTCCGGGTTCAGAAACCGTTCGAAGAGCAGGGTATAGACGAGCGGATCGAGATCCGTGATACGCAGCGCATAGGCGACCAGGCTTCCGGCGGCCGAGCCGCGGCCCGGTCCGACCGGAATCCCGCGCGAGCGGGCAAAGCGGATGATGTCCCAGACGATCAGGAAATAGCCGGCGAATCCCATCGAGCAGATGATGGTCAGTTCTTCCTTGAGCCGGATGTCATAGGCCATAGCCGGGATCGAACTCGGCCTCTCCCGCAGTCGCGCGGCCAGCCCTTCCTTCGCCAGGTGCTCCATATAGGTTTCCCGCGTGAACCCGTCCGGGACCTTGTATTGGGGCAGGTGCGTCTGGTTCAGGGCCAACTCCAGATTGCAGGCGTCCGCAATCCTGACTGTGTTCGAGATGGCGTCCGGCAACTCCTTGAACTCGGCGGCGATCTCGTCTGTCGACTTGACGTAGAGCTGGTCGGTGTCGAACTTCATCCGGTTCGGCTCGTTGATCGTCTTGCCGGTCTGGAGGCAGAGCATCAGGTCGTGGGGGCGGGCGTCTTCCTTCTTGAGATAATGGCAGTCGTTGGTGCCGGCCAGCGGGATGCCGAGCTTCTTATGGATATCGAGCAGGCCGGCGTTGGCGACACGCTGATGCTCCAGTCCATTGGCCTGCAGTTCGAGATAATAATTATCCTTTCCGAAAATCTCGCGATATTCACCGGCAGCCTGTGTGGCCCCCTCCAGATCGTGCTGTCCAATCAGGTAGGCAACTTCGCCGCTCAGGCAGCCCGAGAGTGCGATCAAGCCCTCATGATGCTGCTGTAATAATTCCTTATCCATCCGTGGTTTATAATAGAATCCTTCAAGGTATGCCTTGCTGACTAATTTGATCAGATTTTGATAGCCCTTGAGATTGGCTGCGAGCAGAATCAGATGGTAGTAATCGTTGTTCGCCAGGGCGCTGTCTTTGGTGAACCGGCTGCCTGGAGCCATGTAGGCTTCACAGCCGATGATCGGCTTGACCCCGGCGTCCTTGGCCTTCCGGTAAAACTCCACCGCGCCGAACATGTTGCCGTGGTCAGTCATAGACACGGCCGGCTGGCCGAAGGATTTGATCTGCTTCACGAGCGGGTCGATCTGATTCGCCCCGTCAAGCAGGCTGTACTGGGTATGGAGATGCAGATGAACGAATTGGGAAGGCAATGGGTGGAACCTCGACTGCAAAATTGTAGTGGGCGGAGACAGGGAAGTCAATTAGAAGGAATGAGGCTCGCTTGCTTTTGTCCATCATCACGCCTAAGCTTGCAACGACAGTCGG
>JANOEZ010000335.1:0-8242 GCA_031413335.1 Nitrospirota bacterium | reverse complement strand
CGAGATTTTGCGCTGTTGGCTTTCGGCGGTGCTGGCCCCATCTACGCACCGTATCTCGCGCGCGAACTCGGCATGGCCGAAGTGCTGGTACCGACCACGCCTGGCGTGTACGCCGCACAGGGCCTGTTGATGTCCGATATCCGCCACGTTGCGCAGTGCAGTTTCCAATGCCGACTGAGCAACGTCGACGAAGGCCAACTGGCTGCGAATCAACTGTTCACGCTCGAGCCTGGCCGCCAACTGACGGAGCGTCATGCCGTCGGGAACTTCAATGGTGGTGGAATGAACCGGGCGGGCAAAGTCGGACGCCGGCGCCGCCGGACCGAACAGCCACTGGATGCTGAGATAGGCGGCCAGGGCGCCCGCAGCCGCGGCGGCGATCAGCACCCAGGGTATGCGCCCCCGCATCATGCGTCGTCAGCGGTCCGATGATCGGTGGACAGCGAAGGGGACGAGAGATGTTCCAGGTAACTCTTCAACAGCAACGCCGCTGCGACACGATCCACCACACCCTTGCGCTTTTTCCGGCTCACGTCGGCTTCGATCAGCATCTGCTCCGCCGCCTTCGTCGTCAGCCGTTCATCCCACGTCACGACCGGAACCCCGACGCCCGCCTGCACCGCCTCCAGAAACTGCTGGACGCTTTGCGCGGCCGGCCCCATGCGGCCGTTCAGTTGCACCGGCATGCCGATGACGATTTCACGAACCTCGTGGCGGTGGACCAGTTCATTGATGTGCGCGATATCGATGCCCAGTGTTTTTCGCTCGAAGGTTTCCAGCGGCTGCGCCGTCCAACCCAGTTCGTCGCTGAGCGCCACGCCGATGCGCTTGGTGCCCGGATCCAATGCGAGGATACGCGTGGCGGCCATCGCTACTGACCCACCGACTGTTCCACGAGACCGAAGATTTTATCCAGCGCCGCCGCAAGCCCTTCCGGATTCTTTCCACCGGCCTGTGCCATTTCAGGCCGTCCGCCACCGGTGCCGCCGACTGCCGCCGCCATCTCCTTGATCAACTCGCCCGCCTTGAGCGTCGCCGTCAAATCCTTGGTCACGACCACCAGCAACGACACCCTGTCGTCCTTGACACCGCCCAGCGCAATCACGCCGCTCTTGAGTTTATCGCGGATCTGATCGGCCAACGTCCGCAATTCGCCCCCCTCCATGCCGTCCACCCGCTGGGCATGGACCTGAACGCCCTTCACCGTCCGCACCGCGGCGTCATCCTTGGCCCCGCTGGCCATCTTCAGCTTCACCTGCTCCAGCTCGCGCTCCTTGCCCTTGAACTGCGCCAGCAGCCGCTTGGTCCTGGCCACCAGCTCGGATGGGGCCACTTTAAGAAGCTCAGATAGTTCTTGAACTTCATGCTCGAGTTGCTTGATTTGCATGAAGGCACCGCTGCCAGTTACGCACTCGATCCGCCGCACGCCGGCGGCTACACCCGTCTCCGAGACCAGCCGAAAGACGCCGATCTCGCCGGTCTGTTTGCAGTGGGTTCCCCCGCACAACTCCCGGCTGAATGTATCCACGCTGACCACACGCACCTGATCGCCATATTTGTCACCAAAGAACGCCAGAGCCCCGGCCGCCACCGCCTCCTGCACCCCCATCACATCGGTCTTGACCGCCTGATTTTTCCGGATCTGTTCGTTGACCATGGACTCGATGTCGTCGGTGTCCCGCGACGAGAGCGGACGGAAATGCGCAAAGTCGAACCGCAGCCGGTTGGGCGCCACCAGCGAGCCGTATTGCTTGACGTGCGGGCCGAGCAGTTCGCGCAAGGCCGCATGCACCAGGTGCGTGGCCGTGTGGTTGCGCGCCGCATCGTGCCGCGTGACAGGATTGACCGACGCACGCACCGTTTCTCCCGTGCAGATCCGCCCGGCGACAACCTGGCCCTTGTGCACGACGACAGTCGGAACCGGGCGTGTCGTCTCCGTGATGTTGATACGACCCTCCGGACCGGTCAACATCCCTTGATCGCCGGCCTGCCCACCGCCTTCCGCGTAGAACGGTGTCACGTCCAACACCAGTTCGATCTCGTCGCCTTCGGCCGCGTCACGCACGACCCGATCGCCCCTGAGCATGGCTTGCACCACGGCCTCGGCGTCCAACTGGTCATAGCCGACGAATTTCGGCGCGCGCGCAGTCTTGGCCAATTCCACTACGCCGGGTTTCGCCGCCGCCACTTCAAAGGCTGCCGACTTGCGGGCACGGTCCCGCTGCTCCTCGAGCGCGCGCTGAAAGCCCGCCTCATCCACCGCCATCCCCTGCTCTCGACAGGCTTCGGCAATCAGGTCCATCGGAAATCCGTAGGTGTCGTAGAGCTTGAATACGTGATCTCCGACCAGCACCTTCTGCGACGAGGCTTTCGCCTTCGTTACCATGTCGTTCAAAATCGGCAGCCCCTGATCGAGCGTGACAATAAACCGTTCCTCCTCGCCCTGCGTTACTTCGGCCACCGTCGCCGCCGCCTGCCGCAGCTCCGGATAGGCCTTGCCCATCTGCTCGACCACCGTGCCGGTGAGACCGCCCATGAATGATTCCGAGACGCCAAGCAGACGCCCGTGCCGGGCCGCGCGCCGTAAAATTCGGCGCAGCACATAGCCGCGCCCTTCGTTGGACGGCAGAATGCCGTCCGCGATCATGAACGTCATGGCCCGTAAATGATCGGCGATCACGCGCATCGAACGGTCCGCGATGTCCTGTTCGCCATAGCGACGACCGGCCCGCTTACCGATGGCTGCCAGCATCGGCTTGAACAGATCGCTGTCATAATTGCTGTAGACACCCTGCGCCACGGCTGCCAGCCGCTCGAGCCCCATGCCTGTGTCGATGCTCGGCTTCGGCAGGGGATTGAGTGTGCCTTTCGCATCGCGATCGAACTGCATAAAGACGAGATTCCAAATCTCGATAACCCGGTCCCCTTCGCCGTTCGGCGTGGCATCGCCCGGCACGGACGGCCCCTGGTCGTAATGAATTTCAGAGCAGGGCCCGCAAGGGCCCGTGTCGGCCATCTGCCAGAAGTTATCCTTCTCGCCGCACCGCATGATCCGGGACGCCGGCACGCCGATCTTCTCCCACAGTTTGAACGCCTCGTCGTCCTCACGGAACACCGTCACCCAGAGGCGGTCCTTGGACAGACCGACCGTCTTCGTCAGGTAATCCCAGCCGTAGAAAATGGCGTCGGTTTTAAAGTAGTCGCCGAAGGAAAAGTTCCCAAGCATTTCGAAGAAGGTATGGTGCCGGCGGGTGTAGCCGACATTTTCCAGATCGTTGTGCTTGCCGCCGGCCCGCACGCACTTCTGGGCCGTGACCGCCCGTGTGTATGGACGCTGCTCCTCGCCCAGGAAGACCCGCTTAAACTGGTTCATGCCGGCGTTGGTGAACAGAATGGTGGGGTCCGCCTGCGGGATCAGCGGCGAACTGGGCACGGCGTGATGGCCATGCCCCTGGAAATACTTGATGAAGCCCTGCCGAAGCGATTCTGTCGTCTGACTCATAACGATTCGCTCACGCCGCACAACTCCTCGATGATGTCCTCGTCGAATCCATATCGCCGCAACAGGCTTGCACCGCGCCGCTGGTCCGGTGCCTTGGCCCGTCCCAACCGCTGCACGAGAAGCGCCCGGGCCAGCCTTCGCGGATTCGTGCCGCCATAGACCTGCCGCATCACCTTCGCAACGATCGTCCGAACGAAGCCCTTCGCCAGCAATTCTGCTTCGAGTCTGGCCTGCCCCATCGGACACCGGGCCAGCCTGTCGCATGCCCATCGCGCGGCATAGGCATGATCGTTGAGGTAGCCCTGTGTACGAAAGTGGGAGAGCAACGTCCGGATACGGACCACGGACGCGCCGGCTCGGCTGAGGAAACCTTCGACCTGCGCTTCGGTACGCTCCCGGCGCGCCAGATACCGCATCGCAGCCAACTCGAATCCATCGTCCGCAGAGCGTGGCGACGTGGTACGGGACGGCATCGCTTAGAGCACCGTGGGACTCGGACCGCTGAAGGATGAATGGCCGTGTCTCCGTTCACCGCTCATCGTTCAACAGTCATCGGGCGTCGTTCACGACCCTTTGCCTGCATGGGCCCGCTTGTCCTCGGAGCGCTTCTCTTCGGCCTTACCCTCAGCCTTCTTCTCCGGTCCCCTGCTGGCCGGCACGCCGGCCAGCTCGCGCAGCTTGGCTTCGATTTCGCGGGCCACGGGCGGGTTCGCTTCCAGATAGTCGCGCACCGCTTCCCGTCCCTGCCCCAGACGCTCGCCCTTGTAGGAATACCAGGCGCCGGACTTCTCCATCACCTTCCGGTCGACGCCGAGATCCACCAATTCGCCGGCCTTCGAAATGCCTCTCGCAAACAGAATGTCGAACTCCGCCTGCTTGAAGGGCGGCGCCATCTTGTTCTTGACGACTTTCACACGCACCTTGTTGCCGGTCACATCGTTGCCTTCCTTGATGGATTCGATGCGGCGGATGTCGAGCCGCACGGAGGAATAAAACTTCAACGCGTTGCCGCCGGTCGTCGTCTCCGGATTGCCGAACATGATGCCGATCTTCATGCGAATCTGATTGATGAAGATCACGGTGGTCTGCGACTTGGCGATCGCCGCGGTCAGCTTGCGGAGCGCCTGCGACATCAGCCGCGCCTGCAGGCCCATGTGCGCGTCGCCCATTTCGCCTTCAATCTCGGCCCGCGGCACCAACGCGGCCACCGAGTCGATCACGACCAGCTCGATGGCGCCGCTCCGCACCAGCGTCTCGGTGATCTCGAGCGCCTGCTCGCCGGTGTCCGGCTGCGACACGAGCAGGTCGTCCACGTTGACGCCCAGCTTCTTTGCATAGGCCAGGTCCAGCGCATGCTCGGCATCCACGAAGGCCGCCGTGCCGCCTCCTTTTTGCACTTCAGCCGTCGCGTGCAGGGTCAGGGTCGTTTTGCCGGACGATTCGGGCCCGAAGATCTCCACCACACGGCCACGTGGGAGTCCGCCGATGCCCAGCGCCAGATCCAAGCCCAGCGATCCCGTCGAAATGGCCGGCACATTCGCCGGCACCTCCGACGTGCCCAGCCGCATGATGGCGCCCTTGCCGTATTGTTTTTCGATTTGCGCCAGCGCCAGATCCAGCGCCCGCTTCTTGTCGTCCTTCTCGGTCATTGGTTCCTCCCCTGAATCAGCTTCAGCCTGCGAATCAACTTCACACTGAGCCCATTATACTCAACTCATCTCGACAAGCCTAGCCTGATCTCAGCCGTCTGGCATGCGCCATCTTTCACTCTGCCTTGCCCATGCATTTATGCTAGCATCCTCCACACTCTTCACCACTTTCGAGAATGAACATACAAATTATCAAGCAGAAAATTTCCAAAGCCGCGCTCGACACGATCGCCAAGGAGCAGTTTGTGGATTTCGTGAAAGCGGTGGTGGACGCTGAACTCGGCGTCATGGCCATTGGGGGAGAACTCCATGCCGATGAAGAAGCGGTGCTCCTGGAACACGGCTCGCGGCAACAGGACTTGTGGGGCATCAATCTCTACCCGAAGATACCAACGGAGGAATGGATCGAGTTCGACTCAATGATCAACGTCAGACCTTCGCAAGGCAACCGGTCACGGAACGTGGAGAGCCCGGATATGCGCAAGAAAATCCGAGCCATCGTTCAAACATTGGTTTCCAGTTAACACCATGACGGCACAACACAGCAGCCTGGCGGACGGCCGATGGACGACCCTGTCGCTGGTCGAGCAGATGGGGAATACCGGCAGCGAAGTCGCTCGCATGCTGCGCTGGAAAGGAACAGACGTGACGCGCTGCGAGCAGGCCTTCATCCGGGCGCTTGAACTCCTTGATCTGACGATCCAGGACCGCCGTTGGCGAGCGCGCCTGAAAGAGTTGACTCGCGTCCGGGAGTTTCTCTGTGATGCCATGTCGGGCGGGCACGAGTACGGAAGCACGCTCGAAGACCTGGACAAGTATTTTTTGGCGTTTGCGACAGCCGCGCGCGCCAACCGCTGAGCAGCAGCATCCCCCACTCATCTGAGCGGAATTTCCTGAAGTTGCGTGTAGACCGATCCGGACGGCTGCAAGTCGCTTTTCATCAGCGACAGAGCCGCCACCGGCAACGCACCCAGCCTCGCCTCCTGCGTCAACGCTCCGCCGGCCGACAAGGCCCGTCCGACGTCGCGCGATCGTTCTTTGATCCTGGCCAGCGTCAAGTGTGGATTGAACGGCCTCGCCTCCGGTGGAAATCCGAGTGCCGTAAGCCCAGTCTCCACGTCAGCCGCCAATCGCGTCAGCGTGTCACCATGAGCCGTCAGACCGACCCACAACACACGCGGCGCATGGACATCGGGAAAGACGCCCAGTCCCTCGACGTCCACCGTGAACCGGCTATGCCCGCCGGCCACGCGAGCCAGCGCCGCCCGAATGTCAGACACCCGCTCTTCCGGAATGGCACCGAGGAATTTCAGGGTCAGGTGAATGGACTCCGGTTTGACCCACTGGATACGAACATCGGGGTCGACCGCTTGTTGAAGCTGGCCTCGAAGCGTGGCTTGAACCTGCGCAAGCGCCTGACGCAAAGGCGCGTCCAACTCAACCGCCACAAAAGCCCGGATCATGCGTTATTTGGATTGTGCCACCGGCAGCCACTGCCGTAACAAATTGAGAGCCGCCTGCGACGCGCGCAATTTAATGGTGTCCCGTGGACCGTGGAAACGGAATTCCTTTGCCAGCACGCCCGCGCCTTTGGCATCGAATCCGACGTAGACCAGCCCGACTGGCTTCTGCGCGGTGCTGCCGCCGGGACCGGCAATGCCCGTCACGCTTAAGCCCACGTCTGCTCTGCTGCGCTCACGAACCCCCTTCGCCATGGCGGCCGCGACTTCCGGACTAACGGCGCCATGCCGCGCAAGAATCACTTTCGGCACATCCAGCAGCTCCATCTTCGCTTCATTGCTGTAACAGACCAGCACGCGATCCAGATAGCTGGAACTGCCGGGCACTTGCGTGAGCCGATGGCCGATCAACCCACCGGTGCAGGATTCCGCGACTGCAATCGTCATCTTTCGCGTCGTCAGGGCGCGTCCGACCACGTCCTCCATCGTCTCCGAGCCTTCGGCATAGACCAGCCCGCCGAGATCATCCCGCACGACGCGCACGGCCTGTTCGAGCGCAGCCATTTCGGACGATCCGCCACACACCGTCAACGACACCGTCACACCGAGCGGCGAGGCCAGCAGACCGAACCGGACGCCTCGACCCGACAGGATCAGGGGGCCCAATCGGGCGTCGAGGTCGGCTTCCAGCATCCCGAACGTATGGAGCACCCGACGCTCGATCCGCGTCTGCGTGCCGGCCCGAATCGGCTCCGCCACGAACCGGGTCGCTTCCTTGGTGAACATCGCCTTCGCTTCCGTCGGCACACCGGGCAGCGCGATCAACTGACAGGATTTCCAGGAGAGACAGAATCCTGGCGCAGAGCCGACCGGATTATTCAGCACCGCCGCGCCCGATGGGATCAGGGCCTGCTTCATTTGCGCGGCGGTCGGCGTACGATTCCAGGCCGCCAGGCGCTGCATCATGCCCTTCACCGCGTCAGCATGCCGTCGCAACGGACGGTTCGTCACGCGCGCGACAGCTTCACGCGTCAGATCATCTCCAGTCGGACCGAGCCCACCGGTCATCACGACAAGATCGGCGCGCCGCGCCGCAGTGCGGATCGCATCCATCAGGTCCGCTTCGTCGTCGCCCACGACGGTCTTCCACCGCACCTCGATCCCAAGCGCTGCCAGTTCGTCTGTCAGAAACAGCGAATTGGTGTCCAGCCGCCCGCCCAGCAGCAACTCGGACCCGATGGCGATGATTTCACCCCGTCGCATGCGCAATGGACTCCACTTGGAGGTGTTGCACGACTGATTTTCAGGATACGTTACAGGAGCCGATAACAGATCATGCCACCCCTGTCAACGGCTTCGGAAGGCCGGTTGACAACCTCCGCAGCCTAGTGATAGAAACTCGTGCGCGCGCGCGCAACATCGAACGCGCAAGTCTCTCAAGGAGAACGACATGGCCGGCGAGCAAGCACCACCTCCAAAACGCCAGTACGTCAACTTTGCTTTTTACAAGGTCGATCCGGCCTGGCGGCGGCTTCCCGTCGATGAACGAAGCCGGGGCAAGCAGGAATTTCTCCGCGTCATCGAGGAATACAGCGGGAAGGTGCTCGTCATCCCCTACACACTGGTCGGCA
>JANOEZ010000334.1:0-4824 GCA_031413335.1 Nitrospirota bacterium | reverse complement strand
GACGGCCTCGGGGTTGCGCATCTGCACCGGGCGCAGCGACAGCGCGGCGATCGCGGTCTCGACCTCCATGGCCCTCGTGAGAACTTCATCCCGGAGCGCTTTTTCGGCATAGCGATCGTACGACGTCATCGGTACATTTCCTTTACAGGGTTTCAAATGGCGTTCCGAAGCCATGGTAGGCGACGGAGCGGGTTTCCGACATGCTCTCTTCCGCATGCGCGGCCGTGCTGGAGGCATCCACCCAGGGCAATGCGACGAACGTGTTCCAGGCGCTGCACCGACTGCACCGGCCGGACCATTCTGCAGACTCGTGCTGGCAATGGGTGCAGCGGTAGGGCACCACGACCCGCTTCTTGAATCCCAGGGCTTTCTTCAACTCTTCGACCGCCAGGTCCATGTGCTGCTTGCGCAGGTACAGGTTGGCCATGATCTTGTGGTAATCGGCCATCTGGTCCGATGGGCCTTCCAGGCTGGACAGGAGGTCGTAGGCGTCATCCACCATCTCCAGGCGGTAGTAGAGTTTGCCTAGATAAAACTTCAACACGTGGTTGCGCGGATCGCGCTGCGAGGCCTGCTGGTAAATGCGGATGATTTCGCCGGGTTCACCCATGTCCAGGTACAGTTCTTCCAGCCGGTGCAGCAGGATCACGTTGCCGGTTTTGCCGTAGACCTTCTCCAGAATCTCCGCGGCGTTCTTGGTCTTGCCTTCCTGGACGAGAATCTCGCCCATGCCGATGTAGGCCGGCAGGAATTGCTTGTCCCGCTTGATCGCGGCGCGGAAGTAATGGCGGGCCTTGTCCGGCTGCCCGCGCTCCAGCAAATGGCGGCCCACCTCGTAGGTCAACCCGACGAGCACGCTGCCTTCCCTTTGCTGGTCGGCTTCCGACAGGTGGGCCTTCATCAGGCGGTGCTGGATCTCCAGCGCGTCGTTCCAGGCTTCCAGCCGGATATGCAGATCCCGCTTGCCCATGAGCGCCGTGAGGTTGGCCGAATCCAACTTGAGAATGTCCCGGAGGACTTGCAGCGCCTCCTCGAATCGTTTGGCGCCTTCCAGGTCCTTGGCCAGCGCGAGCAGCACCTCGATGTTGCCGTCGTCGATGCTGCGCGCTTTGCGGTGCAGCCGGATGGCTTCCGCATAATTTTTCTCGGTCCGGTAGATGTTGCCCAGCCACAGCAGCGAATCCACGTGGTTGGGGTCCTGCGCCAGCGCCTTTTGGAACAGGCCGATCGCCTCGGTCGTCCGCTTCGACAAGAATGCGTGCGTACCCTCCCGGTGCAGGGTGGTCACTTTTTCCTCGCGCCGGCGCAGGCGTCCGCTCCGCCAGTTCATGACGGCGTGGACGGTTTCCCGGATGCCGACGATCATTGTGACGACCGCGGCGCCGATGGCCATGGACAGCAACACCAACGAAGCCAGGCTGAACTCGTGCCCGCTGGTCGAGTTGAAGTGCAGCGTGATGGAGCCGGGATTCAACTCGCGGAAGTGCTCATAGAGCACGCTGGCGACGATGACAAGGAAGACTGTCAGGAGCAATCGCAACATGGGCCGTTACCCTCGTGCCCGTGCCGGCTTGGTTCGCGCGTTGGCTACTGCAGGCGCCGGAGGACTGTCCGGTAGCCGGATCTGTTTGGCATCCCCCCACAGCCGCTCCAGGGCATAGTGCGCCCGAATATCTGCTCTGAAAATATGGATGATCACGTCCCCGTAGTCCATCAGGATCCACTGCGATGTAGAAGTGCCTTCGATGCTGAGGGGGTGGCTGTGTTGCTGGGCCAGGCTGCCGTCGATATGGTCTGCAATGGCGCGAACCTGCCGGTCTGACCCGCCCGAGCAGAGCACCAAGTAATCGGCCACGGAGGTGAGCTTCCCGACGTCAAGCACGACGATGTCCTCGGCCTTTTTGTCGAGTGACGCAGCGGCGACGGCGAGAGCTTTAACCCTTGAGTCCAGGACGATCGGGTTCCTCCTGATAAAGTTTGTGGCCCATTATATAGGATTCAACAGAGGCAGGCAACAACGAGGCGACGCTCGCCCGGCTGCGGATGCGCTGGCGGATGTCCGATGCCGAAATATCGCAGGGCGGAAGGCAGAGAAAGGAGAGGCGCGTGCCTCCCGGGACCGGCACGTCGAGCCGGTCCTGTGTCCGGCGGTCCAGGGATTCAAGCGCCTGGCGTGGAATGGCCGGCAGGGGTGGACGATCGGCCAAAGGTGCGAAGGCCATGCCGGTTCTCGACACGACGGCGAAGTGGCAGAGTTTCAGCAGATCGGGAGCCTGCCTCCACGTGGGAAATTCCAGGAAGGCATCGAGCCCGATGATGAAGGACAGGTCTGCGGTCGGTCCGTAGTGGTCGCGGAGCGTGCGGACCGTCTCGATCGAATAGGATTTTGTCGATTTCCGTACTTCCACATCGGACGCGGCGAAGTCGGGACGATCGGCGATGGCCAGCCGGGCCATTTCGAGGCGATGCGATGCGGGCGCCAGATCGTTCTGCGGCTTGTGCGGCGGATCGCCGGCCGGAATAAACAGAATCTGATCCAGGGATAGGCGTTCCCTGATCTGCGCCGCAATTGTCAGGTGGCAGTGATGGATGGGATTGAACGTGCCGCCGAACAGGCCGATTTTCATGCGTCACAGAAGGACGAGGTTGTCCCGATGGATCGCTTCTTCGTATTCCTGTGTCCCGACCGATTTGTGAATGTCGGCGGTCTTGAGTCCCTTGATTCGTTTGAGCACGTCGGATGAAAAATTGACCAGTCCCTTCGCGATCTCTTTCCCCCGGCGGTCGGTGCAGGCCACGGCGTCGCCGGCGCTGAAGTCGCCCTTGATGCCGGTGATGCCGGAGGGCAGCAGGCTTTTCCCGCGCCGCACCAGCGCTTCGACGGCGCCGTCGTCGAGCGTGAGCTGTCCCTTGGCCTTGAGCGTGAACGCGATCCAATGTTTCCGGCTGGTCAGCCGCTTGCCTTTCGGAAGGACAAACGTGCCGGCCTCCGTTCCGTCGAACACGGAGGGGAGGAGGCCGGTCTGCTCGCCGCTCATGATCAGGGTCGCGCCGCCATACGCCGCCACTTTCTTGGCTGCCTGAATCTTCGTGGCCATGCCGCCGGTTCCTTCGAAGCTCTGCGTGGCACCGGCGCGCCGTTCGATGTCTTTCGTGACGTCGGCAACAAGGGGAATGAGTGTCGCGGCTTTGTTCGTGCGGGGGTCTTCCGTATAGAGCCCCGCCACATCGGACAGAATCACCAACACGTCGGCGTCGATCAGATGCGCGACCAGCGCCGCCAGGTTGTCGTTGTCGCCGAACCGGATCTCGTCCACGGCGACCGTGTCGTTTTCGTTGATGATCGGAATCACCCCGAACCCGATCAGGGCCGCCAGCGTATGGCGGGCGTTCATGAAGCGTTTTCGATCCGCCAGGTCCTGATGCGTCAATAAAACCTGCGCGACCTTCTGGTTCAGCGGCTCGAAGGCTTTTTCGTAGGCCCACATGAGACGGCTTTGGCCGACCGCGGCGGCCGCCTGCTTCTCCGGCAGGTTCTTGGGATAGGCCGTGAGGCCGAGCTTCTGGATGCCGGAGACGATCGCGCCGGACGAGACGACGAGCACGTCGCGGCCGCTGGTTTTCAACGCAGCAATGTCGGCGGCGAGCTGCTCGATCCGTTCGGGGCGCAGGCCGGTGCCCTTGGAAGCCACCAGGCTGCTTCCGATCTTGACGACCACCCGCTTCGCGTCTTTCAGGAGCCGGTCTCTCATGCCGCCCTCAAGGTCGCCACGCGCTCGCCGACGAATTGCACCAGCGCATCCAATCCTTCGCGTGTGGCGGACGAAATCGAAAAAAACTTGATGCGTTTCTTTTTGCAGAACGCTTTCAATTCCTCCAGCCGCTTGCCGTTGCCTTTGACGTCGAGCTTGGTGCCGACGACGGCAAAGGGTCGTGTCTTCAAGGCGGAGGCATAGGCTGCCAGTTCGTGCTGCAAGGTTTCGAAGCTCTTCACTGGATCGTCGGCCCACTCCGAAATGTCCACCAGGTGGAGCAGGAACGACGTTCGTTCGATATGCCGGAGGAATTGCACGCCCAGGCCCTTACCCTCGTGCGCGCCCTCGATCAAGCCTGGAATGTCCGCCACGACAAAACTGGATTCCTCACCCCACGAGACCACGCCGAGGTTGGGCACGAGCGTGGTGAACGGGTAGTCGGCAATCTTCGGCCGCGCCGCCGAAATAACTGAGATCAGCGTGGACTTGCCCGCGTTTGGGAACCCGACCAGGCCGACGTCGGCCAGCAGCTTCAGTTCCAGATGCAGCCAGCGTTCCTTGCCGGGCCCGCCCGGATCGGCTCGGGTCGGCACCTGCACGGTCGAGGTCGCAAAATGCGAGTTGCCGCGCCCGCCGCGTCCGCCGCGCGCGACGATGTGGGATTGCCCTTCGACGGTCAGGTCGGCCAGCAGTTCGCCGGTGCGGTCATCTTTGACGATCGTTCCCAGCGGCACGCGGATGACGACGTCCTCCGCGGTCTTTCCGTGGCACCGGGTGCCTCCGCCCGGTTCGCCGTCCTTGGCCTCGTACTGTTGCTGGTAGCGAAGGTCGAGCAACGTCGTCAGCCGGCGCGAGGCGACCATCACCACGTGACCGCCGTTCCCGCCATCGCCTCCGTCGGGCCCCCCCCGGGGCACGTACTTCTCCCGGCGGAAACTGCAGGCGCCGTTTCCACCGCGTCCGGCCTTCACCTGAATTTTAACGTCATCAATAAACATGGCTTACCAGTAGCAGGATGTTGAAAAAGGCCTCCAGCTTTGTTCTCGCATCGCTTCCATCCTCGACGTAC
>JANOEZ010000333.1:0-6045 GCA_031413335.1 Nitrospirota bacterium | reverse complement strand
GGAAGCGGCCGCCAGCGAGGACGCAGATGTAGGTGAGGAGGCTGCCGATGAAGCTGCCGACTCGAACGGCCACGCCCAACATGGCGCCCCGAAGGGGACCAAGCCCGGTAAGCCCCGCCGCGCCACGGCCCAATCGATGGCCGCCAGCCAGCGCGATATCTCGGTCAGTGAGTTCTTTGCCAAGAACCGGCACCTGCTCGGCTTCGACAATCCACGCAAGGCGCTGCTGACCTGCGTGAAGGAAGCGGTCGACAACGCGCTGGATGCCTGCGAGGAAGCGGGCATCCTGCCCGACATCCTGGTGAAACTCGAAGTGGTGCCGGATGGAGCGACCGTGCCGGCCGTGAGCCAGGCCACGCGGTTCCGCATCACGGTCGGCGACAACGGGCCCGGCATCGTCAAGCAGCAGATTCCGAGGATCTTTGCGAAGCTGCTGTACGGATCGAAATTCCACCGCCTGCGGATGAGCCGGGGTCAGCAGGGCATCGGTATTTCCGCGGCCGGCATGTACGGCCAGCTCACCACCGGAAAGCCGGTGAAGATCACCTCGCGCACCAACCCCAGGTCGGCGGCCCATTATTTCGAAGTCCAGATCGACACGAAAAAGAACGAGCCCCGCATTCTGGAGAACAAGCAGATCGACTGGGACCAGCCGCGGGGCACGCAGGTGACGATTGAAGTGGAGGGCCGCTACCAGAAGGGGCGCGCCTCGGTCGACGAGTATCTGGAGCAGACCATCATCTCCAACCCGCACGTCTCCCTGGTGTACACGACGCCGGAAGGGGAAACGAAAACCTACCCGCGCACCTACAAGGAATTGCCGCCGCAGCCGCGCGAAATCAAGCCGCATCCCTACGGCATCGAGTTCGGGATGTTCCTCAAGCTGCTGCATGACACGAAGAGCCATACGCTGTCCGGATTTTTGGCCGGCGATTTCTGCCGGGTCTCCTCCGCGCTGGCGACGGAGATGTGCAAGACGGCCAAGCTCCCGCCCCATGCCCGCCCGCGGGACGTTCACGGACATCCGGCGGAGATGCTCTATAAGACGATGCAAACCACCAAGATCATGGCGCCCCCGACGAACTGCCTGGCGCCGATCGGCGAGCAGGCGATTCTCTCCGGCCTCTACAAGCAGATCAAGGGCGAGTTCTACACGGCGGTGAGCCGTCCGCCGACGGTGTATCGCGGCAATCCCTTCATTATTGAAGCGGGGCTGGCCTACGGCAAGGCGCCCGGGGATGTCGCGGCGGCGCACAAATCAGCCGACCGGCCCCTGGCCGAAGGGGAGGAGCATGAGCGAGACGATGAACTGGCCCGCGTGATCCGCTACGCCAACCGCGTCCCGTTGCTCTACCAGCAATCGGCCTGCGCCACGTTCAAGGCGGTCCTCGATACGACCTGGCGGAACTACGGCGTGACGCAGTCGCGCGGAGCCCTGCCGGCCGGTCCGCTGGTCATCTTCGTTCACATGGCGTCCGTGTGGGTGCCGTTCACGAGCGAGTCGAAGGAAGCAATCGCGGATTATGACGAAATCCGCAAGGACATCACGCTGGCGCTCCGCGAATGCGGCCGTCGGCTCGGCCTGTTTCTACGCCGGCGCGAGCGGGCGCAGGGCGAGTTTCGTCGCCGGAATATTTTCGAGCTCTACATCGAGGAAGTGGCCGAGGCCTGCAACCGCCTGAAGGGCGGGAAGCTGCGCACGGAAAAGCTGAAGGCCCAGTTGCAGAAAATTGCGAATTCGAAAACCGGTGGCATGAAGACCGACGAGGCGCTGGGGAAGACCGGCGGCGGTCCGGAGGGCCTGCCGCATTCGATCATCGTCACGCCGGAAGGGATCGAAGGGGCGGCGGCGGTTGTCGAGGGCATTGGGGCTGGCCCGGGCAGTGCGGCGCCGATCGCCGAGGCGCCGAAGGCCGGCCTGTCTTCTGACAAGCAGGCGACGGGAAAACGGGACACAGGCAAGAAGGGTAAGATGGCTGCGAAGCCGGCCAAGCCGGCCAGAACGCCGGCCCGTCGCCGGAAGAAGTAGGACCCATGGCCAAAACGAAGCACAAGCATAATGGCGCGGTGGCGAAAAAACTGATCGGCCTGGCCGACCTGGTCATTACGGCGGCGGAGCGATCCAAGGATCCGACGCTCGCCATTCCCATCCGTGCCCTGTCGAACGTTTCGTTCAACCCACGCAATGGGTTGATCGAGATGGGCAAGAAAAAACAGGCACGGTCCTTCTTCAATGTGGGGATGGCGAAGAAATTCATGCAGACGATTCTCGTGGCCGACGCACTCTCGGAGCTCCAGCGCGCGGACCTGACGACCTCGCTCAGGGAAATCTATTACCGCACGAAGCACACGATCAAGGATTCGCACGAGAACACGTTCGACACGCAGGACGAATCGGATCCGGTCATCGAGGATCTGGAAGTGTCGCTGGCGGCGTTGCGCGAAGAGTTGCACGTGCGGGCGGAAAACGGCGGCAGCGTGGTCGGGCCGTTGGTGCTGGAGGACGACGGGGACCGCGTGGACTGCGCCAGGCTGGGCAAGGGCGGCTATTCGGTGCCCTCGATCGTGGAGCCGAAGTATGTGGATATCCGGCGCTGCACAGCCGACTTCGTATTGCTCGTCGAAAAGGGCACGCAGTGGAACCGGCTGTCGGAGGACAAGTTCTGGAAACGCTACAACTGCGTGCTGCTGACCGGTAACGGCCAGCCGCCCCGCGGGGTCCGGCGCCTGGCGCGCCGGCGCCACGAAGAGTACAAACTGCCGGTGTTCGTGCTGGTCGACAACGATCCCTGGGGCTATTACATCTATTCGGTGGTCAAGCAGGGCTCGATCAATCTCGCGTTCGAGAGCCAGCG
The DNA here is from genome assembly GCA_031413335.1 of Nitrospirota bacterium. Classification (GTDB taxonomy): domain Bacteria; phylum Nitrospirota; class Nitrospiria; order Nitrospirales; family Nitrospiraceae; genus 2-02-FULL-62-14. Next base: position 3,190 of record JANOEZ010000333.1, on the reverse strand, counting down.
CATGGCGATTCCGAAGGCGAAATTTATCGGACTTTCCAGTGCGGACCCCGAGCGGTACGGGCTGCCGCGCACCGTCGGCATCAAGCTCAACGAGAAGGACATCGCGCGCGCGAAGGAGCTGCTCAATTACCAGTGGTTCCAGAAGCCGGCCTGGCAGACGGAGATCAAGCGGATGCTCACGAGCGGGCTCAAATACGAACTGGATGCCCTCGCCAACAAGGATTTCCAAGACCTCACGAAAAAGTATCTTCCCAGGAAGCTGAAAGAAAAAGACTGGATCGATTAGAGTCGGCCCTCAGACTTTCCTCGTATTTTGTCTTGATACCCCTGCATCATCTGTATAGAATGGCCAGACTTTTCAGGCAGTTAGCGACCTAACGCGAATCAGGATTGCCCGTAGTTTCCCCTTCTACATCATCGGGTTTGGGTGGGTCGACGCAACGGGCCGACTAACAAAATGGTTTTTCATTACGGGAGGAGATTGAAGTGAGCGACTCAACGATTGTCACGTTTGCACTCGTCGCGGCGGTGACCGGGATTGCCTACGGCCTCTATCTGGCCATGTGGGTGTTCAAGCTCAACGCCGGCAACGCCAAGATGCAGGAAATTGCCAAGGCGATTCAGGAGGGCGCGAGCGCCTATATGAACCGCCAGTACAAGACGGTCGGCGTCGTGGCGGCCGTGCTGTTTGCGATCCTGTGGGCGGCGGGATTTGCCTCCGACAAATTCGGCATGCTCACGGCCATCGGCTTTCTCGTGGGGGCTGGAGCGTCGTCGCTTGCCGGCTATGTCGGCATGATTATCGCGGTGCGCGCGAACGTCCGGACCGCGCAGGCGGCTCATGACGGCATGAACGCCGCCCTGACCGTGGCCTTCCGTGGCGGGGCGGTGACCGGGTTGCTGCTGATCGGCCTGGGCTTGCTGGCGATCACGAGCTTCTATACGCTGGCCTCGCAGTTCGCGGGTCAGGAAAAAGCGATCCATGCGCTGTTGAGCCTTGGATTCGGCGGCAGTTTGATTTCGGTCTTTGCGCGTGTTGGCGGTGGAATTTATACCAAGGCTGCCGATGTCGGCGCCGACCTGGTGGGCAAGGTCGAAGCGGGGATTCCGGAAGACGATCCGCGCAACCCGGCCGTCATTGCCGACAACGTGGGCGACAACGTCGGCGATTGCGCCGGCATGGCGGCGGACCTCTTTGAGACCTACGCCGTGACGACCGTCGCGGCCATGGTGCTGGCCTTCTCCCTGTTCAAAGGACAGAGTGCGCCGATTCTCTATCCGCTCGCGCTCGGCGCAGTGACGATCTTTGCGACGATCATCGGCATCCTATTCGTGAAAGTGGGCCCGGGCGGCGGGATCATGACCGCGCTCTACAAGGGGCTCTTTGTCGCCGGCGGGATTGCAGCGGCCGCGTTTTTCCCGATCACCACCAGGATCATGGAAGGAGTCGGGGGCGTCAGCGGCACGAGCTACTACATCGCGGCGTTGGTGGGATTGGTGGTGACGCTCGCGCTGGTGTTCATCACCGACTATTACACGTCCAAGAGCTACGCGCCGGTGAAGGCCATTGCGAAGGCGAGTGAAACCGGCCATGCGACGAATATCATCGCAGGGCTTGCCGTCGGGATGCAGGCCACGGCCTGGACGGTCGTCGTCATCGGAGCGGCGATTCTTGGCAGTTACTGGATTTGCGGCGGTGCGGCGGCAGGTGGGTTGTATGGCGTAGCCGTGGCGGCTGTGTCCATGCTCTCGATGGCCGGCATCGTCGTGGCCATCGATGCCTTTGGTCCGATTACCGACAACGCAGGCGGCATCGCGGAAATGGCGCACCTCGGCAAGGAAGTGCGGAACATCACCGATCCGTTGGATGCCGTCGGGAATACGACGAAGGCGGTGACGAAGGGCTATGCCATTGGATCGGCCGGACTGGCGGCTGTCGTTCTGTTTGCGGAATATGCGCGGGAAGTTGCGAAGGGCAGCGGGGCCAGCACCTTCGACCTGTCCAATCCTTCCGTGCTGGTCGGACTGTTCCTGGGCGGCATGCTCCCGTTCATCTTCGGGGCGCTCTGCATGAAAGCCGTGGGGGAGGCGGCCGGGCTCGTGGTTGAGGAGGTGCGGAGGCAGTTCAAGACGATTAAGGGAATCATGGAGGGAACCGGCAAGCCCGACTATGCAACCTGTGTGGACATCGTCACGCAGGCCGCCATCAAAAAAATGATGGTGCCCGGATTGATTCCTGTGGTGTTTCCCATCCTCGTCGGTTTCATTTTGGGTCCGCAGGCGCTCGGCGGCGTGCTGGTGGGCAGTATCGTGACCGGTCTGTTCGTCGCGATCTCCATGACCAGCGGCGGTGGGGCCTGGGACAATGCCAAGAAATATATCGAGGAGCAGGGCAAAAAGGGCAGCGACACGCACAAGGCGGCGGTGACCGGCGATACGGTCGGCGATCCGTACAAGGACACGGCCGGCCCGGCGATCAATCCCATGATCAAGGTGATCAATATCGTGGCGCTGTTGATCGTCTCGCTGATCGTGTAGTCACCGCGAGGGTGCACGGCCACAACGGTTTGCTTGACGGGTGCGGACGCGTGGGGTATCCTGATTTTACGCTCGCATGAGAGACACGCAGTGTCTCATGCGGGCGTGACGAGTCTCAGGAGGTGCTCCGATGGAAAAGCAGGAGCGGAAATCAGAGTCCAGGAAAGAGCCCCAGTCCAAGGAAGACGTCAAGCCGAACCCCAAGGTTGTCGAGTCCGGCAAGAAGCTGAAAGAGGAAATCGACAAGCTGGTGGACGAGATCGACAACGTCCTCGAGGAAAACGCCGAGGAATTTGTAAAAAACTACGTGCAAAAGTCACGGAGAAATTCCGGGTTGCTGACCACATCAAACTCAACCTTGGCCTTGCAGTAGCGCTTGATGGTCTCGGTCACTTTTTCGCCGGTCTTCACCGGCACGGTGCTCTTGTCCACGACCACCTTGTAACTCGTCATTGCGCCGGCAATATCCCGCGCCACCCGCTCAATGAAACTGAGATCCACGCCTCCATCAGGAAGCGGCGGCGTCGGCACCGCGATAAAAACCACATCTGACTTCTGCACCCCCTCCGCCGTGCTGCTGGTGAAATGCAAACGCCCCGCCGCGACGTTTGCCCGGATCATTTCCTCCAGACCAGGCTCGTAAATGGGGATT
>JANOEZ010000332.1:0-1157 GCA_031413335.1 Nitrospirota bacterium | reverse complement strand
GGCGGTAGGTCTTTTCCAGTTTTTTGTACGCAGCCGGCAGCGTCTTGGCGAGCGCGTTGACCGGCAGCGGAGTCCGGATGCCGGCGACCACATCCTCGCCCTGCGCGTTCATCAGGCATTCGCCGAAAAATTGTGGGACGCCCGAGGAGGGATCGCGCGTGAACGCCACGCCGGTGCCGCTGGTGTCGCCCATGTTGCCGAAGACCATGGCGACGATGTTGACCGCCGTGCCCCAGGTTTCCGGGATGCCGTAGATGCGCCGGTATTCGATGGCGCGTTTGCCGTACCAGGAGGCGAAGACGGCATTGACCGCCTTCTTCAACTGCTCCAGCGGATCGTCTGGAAACTCATGGCCGGTGTCCTGTTTGACCAGCGCCTTGAACTGGACGATTAATTCTTGCAGCGCCTTGGCGTCCAGGTCGGTGTCGTGCTTGGCCCGGCACTCGGATTTTTTCTTGTTGAGCAGCTTTTCAAAGTGTTCGCGCTCGATCCCCAGCACGATGCTGCTGTACATCGTCACGAAGCGACGGTAGCTGTCCTGGGCGAACCGTTCGTTGTTCGTTTTGGCGGCCAGCGCGCGCACGGTCCGTTCATTGAGGCCAACGTTGAGCACCGTGTCCATCATGCCCGGCATGGAGGCCCGCGCCCCGGATCGCACCGACACGAGCAACGGATTGACCGCATCCCCGAACCCGACACCCATCGAGCGCTCGACCCGCTTCAGGGCCTGCAACGCCTGCTCCCACATGCCCGGCGGATAGGTCTTCTTGCGCCGGTAGTATTCGATGCAGGCTTCGGTCGAAATGGTAAAGCCCGGTGGAACGGAGATCTTGAGATTGGTCATCTCCGCCAGGCCGGCGCCCTTGCCGCCGAGCAGATTCTTCATGTCACCGGCACCGTCGGCTTTGCCGTCGCCGAAGTAGTAGACGTATTTCTTAGCCATGCCCTGTTCCTCGTTTCGTTGCTGTCATCACGCCCCAGCCGGTCGGTTCCTGGTACTCGGCGACTCCAGCCGCGTGCGGTAGCGCACGATCAGGCACTTCGACACGGCCATCCCCGCAGCCAGGACCGCGCAGGCAAAGGCTAGCAGGAGCAACAGGCGCGCGTCCACCCACTCTCCCCACGCATAGTGTAATTTTCCGTCCGCCCCGATCACG
>JANOEZ010000331.1:0-1131 GCA_031413335.1 Nitrospirota bacterium | reverse complement strand
TCCAGCTTGCCCTCGTACGGGTAGGTGCTGCCGTCGCTGAAAATGATCGTGCCGCGGAGCTGGTACAGATCGGGGCGCTGCACCCGTTTTTCCGCCATGTCCCGGTTCCGCTGCAGGAGCCAGCTCTCCGGCGCGTTCACGATCACATGGATCGGGTCCACCTGGTGGACGATGGTCAACAGATCGGTCTGCGCGGCGACCAGCCGGCCTTCGTAAACGCGCGTGCGCTCGATCAGTCCGTCGATGGGAGACGTGATCAGGGTATTGTTGAGATCGAAGTCGGTTTTGACCAGATCGGCCTTCGCGCCTTCCAGCGCCGCCTTGGCCCCCAGTTCTTCCGCGACGGCGTCGTCCACGTCTTTCTGGGCGACCGCCTGTTCCTTCAGCAGCGGCTTCACACGGGCCAGGTTCTGCTTCGCCTGCACCAGGCGCGCTGCCGCCTGGGACACCTTCGCCTTCGCACTGAGGGCAGCGGCCTGGAATGGCACCGGATCGATTTGATAGAGGCGAGTGCCCTTCTTGACGTCGCGCCCTTCCTGAAAAAACCGTTCCTTGACGAGGCCCGTCACCTGCGACCGGATTTCCACGGGGCGGGACGATTCCGACTGCCCGATGAACTCCGGCTCGTCGGTGACGGTCTGGGGCGTCACCGTGATGACTTCGACCTGCGGGATCGGAGGCGGAGGGGGCGCGCCGGTTTCCTGCTGGCAGCCGAGCCAGCCCATCGTGCCTGCGACAATGAGCAGGCCCGCCGCGAGCGTCAGTGCGTGCTTGCCGATAACCACATCACACCTCATGTCGAAAGACCGATCAACGTCAGAGTTTCCGGTTCAAAATCATATCAGAAACCCGTCGTAGGATGCAGGGGGGACTTAGAGCCGCAACGGCTTGATGGGCGAGACCGCGGCGGCGGGATTGTTCTTCCACACGGACTCGTCGGCATCCACATATAGCTCCACTTCATTGCCGTCCGGATCGTGGAGATAGAGGCTTTGGCTCACGGTGTGGTCGCTCATGCCGCCGATCTCCACGCCGGCCTGCTCCAGTTCCTTCTTTGCCGCGCGCAATTCGTCCAGACTGTCGCCGACTTTGATACCGATATGGTAGAGCCCCAGGCGGCGGCCCTGTGGC
>JANOEZ010000330.1:0-3337 GCA_031413335.1 Nitrospirota bacterium | reverse complement strand
ACGAACGCCAGAGCGTACGGGTGGCCTTCGCAACGCGCCTGGAGGACGAGTTCCACGCCCTCTTCTCCCTGGAATGCCGAGTCGAGATCAAACCCGTCGTTCGCCTGGACGGGTGCCGCGGCCGGATTGTGGAACAGGGAGTCCATCAGGAACTGCTGACCCTGGGCGGCCTCTACGCCGGCCTCTACGAAGCGCAGTTTCAGAACTGATGTGATTGTCGGCAGGGGTGGAGCGCGGCTATACTAAAGCCGTTGGGAGGAGAAGACGGGATGGTTCTGGTCTTTCAAAGCGATCCGCTGGATACCGACGAGGCTCGCGGGCATTTCTATCACGTGTGTCTGGGGCGGATGCAGGATGCGGAGATGGCGGTTCCTCCGCCGGAGCAGCCCTATGAATGTCCGCGTTGCGGAGTCGAACTGGAGACAGAAGATTTCTGGATCGCCCAGGTGAAGGGATCGGTATGAGCGCGACGCAGGGGAGTTCAGGACGGAAGATGGTGTCGGTGATGCGGGGCTTTATGATGCTCTGCGCGACCTGTCATGACCACGTGATCCACGACAAGCTGGTGAACGAGAAGAACTATGTGGCCAACCACGAAGCGCTGTTTGATACGATCTGCCCGGGCTGTACGGACCTTAACCGGCCGCTGATCGACGATATGCTGGGTAGTTCAGAGTAGTCCGCCTGCCCCTGATTCCTTACTTGCAGGTTTTTCCGTCGAAGATCTTGCAGGATGACTCGCCGGCTGCGATCTTCCACCGCTTCACCAGCGGCGCATTATCCGGCCGTATTTCCACCACGATGTCGATCAGGCCCGATGGCGGCAGCTTGTCCAGGTGCTGTTTGGCGTCCGGCGCAACCTCGACGCCGAAGACGGCGCCGCTGTTCGAGATCACGATAAAGCCCTTTTCCTTGTCCACAAAGATAATCGGACTGTAGTAGCTTTTCTCTTCGGCTGCAGCCAAACCGGTCCAACCCAATCCAATCACGGCTGCCAGGAATATGACGGAAGAAGTGCGTGCAAGACGTCCGCGCATGGCCGATGCCCTCCGTAGACGATACAGTACGCCTATTATGGCATCGGCCGCAGACGGGTGCCAGCAGATTTTTGCAGGAACGGGGAATGATCAGACGGTCTGGAATTCGGCCCGGGAAACCTGGCGGCCCTTGATCCAGTAGGCCCGCACATCCGGTCTGGCCTTGTCCTGAAGGGAAATGATGATGTAGGCGGGGACGGCGAGATTGATTTTGCTCCAGATGTCCTCGTAGTCGTGGGCGACGGTAATGTCGGTTTCGGACGGCTCGGCCTGGCTGTGAGGATGCGAATGGTAGACGACGTGAAGGTCCAGGTTATGGGTGCGCATGTCTTTTTTGGCGAGAGAAAAGTCCTGTGCATCCATCACGAACGCGATCTCAGCCCTTTTTTGAAGAGGCAACTGCTGCAGACGGGTGACGCGTGCGCCGTCGAAGGACGGAAGTTTCTCGGAGCCTTCAAGGGACACGATATTCTTGATGCGATAATGGCGCGAGGCCGTCCCGTTGGCGCCGGCCAGGAGTCCGCAGCACTCGTACGGATCCGATTCACGCGCATGGGCGATCATCTCGTCCAGAATCTGTTGAGGGATTTTCAGCGCGGACACGTCAGCGTCAAATGGCGCACGATACGGCGTAGTCGCCGCTGAGGTTGGTGATCGTCGGATGCGGGCCGCAGAGACGGCAGTTGGGGTCTTTGGGCCGTGAGACCTTCCTGAATTTCATGTCCAGGGCGTCGTAGATCAGGAGCTTGTCCGCCACGGTGTCGCCGATTCGGAGAATTTCCTTGATGGCTTCCGCCGCCTGCAGCACGCCGATGGTGCCGGCCAGCACGCCCAGCACGCCGGCTTCCTGGCAGTTGGGCACGAGCCCGGCCGGAGGCGGTTCCGGATAGAGGCACCGGTAGCAGGGGAACCCTTCGTGCGGCTTGATGGTCGTCAACTGGCCTTCGAACCGGAAGATGCTCCCCGAGATCAACGTCTTTTTGGCGAAGAAGCAGGCGTCGTTGATCATGAACCGCGTCGAGAAATTATCCGATCCATCCAACACCATGTCGTAATCCGCAATCAGCCCCATGATGTTGTCCGCGCTCACGTGATACTGATAGGTCTTGATCGTGATGTCCGGGTTCAAGGCCGCGAGTGTCTGCCGGCCCGATTCAACCTTGGGGACTCCGATTCTGGCGGTGGTGTGCAGAATCTGCCGCTGCAAATTGGAGAGGTCCACCACGTCGCCGTCGACCAATCCGAGCGTGCCGATTCCCGCCGCGGCCAGATAGAGCGCGGCAGGCGAGCCGAGTCCGCCGGCGCCGATGACCAGCACCTTGGCCTGGGACAGTTTCTTCTGCCCCTTGCCGCCGACGTCGTTCAGGATGATGTGGCGGCTGTACCGTTCCAGTTGCGCTTCGGTGAATTCCATTATTATCTCACGTTTCGCGTCCGCTCACTCCACCACGTTCAGCTCGATGGGGTCGACCGTGACCCCTTTCTTCTTCATGCCCTCGATGGCCCGCTCGATCTCGGCCGTCTCGCCGCTCAATTCCAGATCCATCCAGCCGGTGGTTTCCCGCACGTCGGCGCGGCGGATGTTGGTCACGACCTTATATTCATGGCCGATCTGGTACACGATCGGCTCCTTGATCTTTTGTTCTGGGAACCGGATATGAAATCGCATGTGTGCCATTAGTTGCCCCCTGCAATGGCAGGCACGATCGAGACTTCGTCTCCATCCTTGAGCGACGTGTCCTTGCCGTTGAGAAACCGGATGTCTTCCTCGTTGACGTAGATGTTCACGAAGCGGCGCAGTTCGCCCTTGTCGTCGCACAGCCGGTCTTTCAGCCCCGGATGCGCGGCGTTCAGGGCCTCGATCATCTCCGCGACACTCGCGGCCGTGGCTTCCACTTCTCCCTGGTTCTTTGTCAGGGGCCGCAGGGGAGTGGGAATGCGAACTTTGATCACGTATTACCTCCACCGCTCTTGCCGATCTTGAAGGTCTGCTCGAAATTGACCAGGCTCGGCTGGATGCGGAACGGCCGGCCGACCGAGTCGATCACCGCTTCCTGCGTCTTGAGCCCGTTGCCGGTGATGTAGGCCACCGTGACGTCGCTTTTCTTGATGACGCCCTGCTTCACCAGTTTCTGCAGCACCCCGATGGTCACGCCGCCGGCCGTCTCGGCAAAGATGCCTTCGGTCTGGGCCAGCAGCTTGATGCCGTCCACCACTTCCTCATCGGACACCATGTCCATCGCGCCTTTGCACTCGGCGGTGGCTTTCAGCGCGTAGTAGCCGTCCGCCGGGTTGCCGAT
>JANOEZ010000329.1:0-2985 GCA_031413335.1 Nitrospirota bacterium | reverse complement strand
ACCGAGAAGACGTCCCCTCGGCAATGCTGGCGCCTTTGCCAGTCCTCTCGGCCTGACGCCATTGTCAGGCCAACTCTTCAGCCTCGAGCCTCTGCCTATCTACTACACGTCGTAATACAGGAAGAACTCGTACGGATGCGGACGGAGCCGGAGCGGATCCACTTCACGCGTCCGCTTGTAGCTGATCCAGGTTTCGATCAGATCCTCACTAAACACGCCGCCCTTGAGGAGGAACTTATGATCTTTCTCCAGATGCTTCAGCGCGTCGTCCAGGCTGCCTGGCATGGTCGGGACCCTGGCCGCTTCGCGCGCCTCCAGATCGTAGAGGTCCTTCTCCATCGGCTCGCCCGGATCGATCTTGTTTTCGATTCCGTCCAGCCCGGCCATCAACATGGCGGCAAAGGCCAGATAGGGATTCGTCGAAGGATCCGGGAACCGGACTTCGATGCGTTTCGCCTTCGGATTGGGCGAATACATCGGAATCCGGATACCCGCCGACCGGTTCCGGCTCGAATAGGCCAGCATCACCGGCGCTTCGAATCCTGGCGTCAACCGCTTGTACGAATTGACTGTCGGATTCGTGATCGCCGCCAGCGCCGGCGCGTGCTTCAGAATGCCACCGATGTAATACAGGCACATCTGCGACATGCCGGCGTACTCCTTGCCGGCAAAGAGCGGCTTGCCGTCCTTCCAGATGCTCTGGTGGGTGTGCATGCCGGATCCGTTGTCGCCGAACAGCGGCTTCGGCATGAACGTCGCCGTCTTGTGATGCCGTTTGGCCACGTTCTTGACGATGTACTTGTACATCATCATCTTGTCCGCCATGACGACCAGCGAATCGAACCGCAAGTCGATTTCGGCCTACCGGCTGTCGCCACCTCATGATGGTGTTTCTCCACCGGGATGCCGGCTTTTTGCATTTCCAGGATCATCTCGGTGCGGATGTCCTGCTGCGTGTCGATCGGAGGCACCGGGAAGTAGCCTTCCTTGTGCCGGATCTTGTTGCCGAGATTCACGCCGTCCTGGCCGGCATTCCAGACACCTTCTTCGGAATCGAGGAAATAGTAGCCGCTGTGGCTCGTTTGATCGAAGCGCGCGTGATCGAAAATAAAAAACTCGGCTTCAGGCCCCCAGTAGGAAATGTCGCCGATCTTCGTGCTCTTGAGATGCTTCTCCGCCTTCTGCGCGATAAACCTCGGATCGCGCTCGTAGATTTCGCGCGTGATCGGATCCATGACGTTGCCGACCAGGCTGAGCGTCGGCACCGCCGTGAAGGGATCCATGCAGGCGGTGGTCGGATCCGGCACCACCAGCATGTCGCTGTTATTGATGGCCTTCCATCCGCGGATGGACGAGCCGTCCAGGCCCGAGCCGTCCTTGAACGTGTCCTCGTTGAGTTCTTCGATCGGAATCGTGAAATGCTGCCAGGTCCCAGGCAAATCCACGAATTTCAGGTCCACCACCAGAACCTTGTTCTTTTTCGCATATTCGAGTACTTCACGCGGAGTCATCCACATCCTCCTTTCAGGCCACTACCCTATGATGTTGATAATGAAACACCGGACACTGTCCCTGTTTCCACCGCCAGCTGTCCCGCCACAAATCGGTCGATTTCACCCTTGAGCGTCGCCCGGATCGCCTCCAGCCTGGCCGGATCGGTCACCTTTCCTCCCTTTGAATCCGTGACATAAAACACGTCCGCGACTTGATCCAGCCGCGTTGAAATGCGGGCCGCCTGCACGGACAGCCCCAGCGTAAAGATGGCGCGCGTGATGATATACAGCAAGCCCTGCCGGTCCTCCGCGAACACGTCGATGATCGTGGCGCGGTTGGACGTTTCATTGTCCACCTGCACGTCGGTCGACTGCCGGCCGGCCGGAAGCCGCCGCTGATGGTCCAGCCTGCGGTAGCGCCCCATGAGTTGCTCGACGATTTCTTCGCCGAGCAGCACGCTCCGGATGGCCCGCCCGACACTCTCCTGGCGCTCGGCGGGCGGAACTCCGGCATAGTCCGGATCGCTCACCTGAAACGTATCCACAATCAGGCCATCATGGCGCGTGACGATCTGGGCATCGAGAATATGCAGCCCCATTGCTGCCAACACGCCGGATATCTTGGAAAAAATTCCAGGGATCACGTCGTTTCGCGTGATGACCGCATAGTCGCAGGTTCCCAGCGCCTCATTAAACGTCGACTCCACCTGCACGTCACGGGCCGAGAGCCGGCGAATGACCGCCAGGTGCCCGGCGATGCGGTCCGGCGCCGTTCCATGCAGGTAGCGCACAGGAAATTGCTCGAGTTGCGCTTGCATCCAGGCCGCATCCGGCTGTTCCGGCATGCGCACGACCACCTCGCGGGCCAGTTGCGCAACCCGTTCACTTCCCCAAGTCGTCTCTTTTTCGCCCGACACTTCGGGCATCGTGCGCACATACAACTCGATCAGCAGGGATTCCTTCCACTTCGTCAGAACTCCGGGCCCCACGGCCGCGATGTCGGCTGCGGTCAGCACCAGAAACTTTCTGAGAACCGCGGGCGTGCCGACCTCGCGCGCGAACGTCAGCAGCACATTGCCGTCATAGGGATCGCGCCGGAACGCCGTGTGCGCCATGAGCAAATGCTTATGGACAAGGAACACCAACGTTCTGGCGTCCTGCTCGTTGAACCCGAGGCGGGCGGCGGTTTCCTCCGCAAGGCGCTTTCCCGCCTCGCTATGGTCTTCTTCTCTCCCCTTGCCTAAATCATGCAGCAGGACCGCCAGGTGCAGCAGGTCCTTGCGGGGGATTTCCCGGTAGACCTGGCCGATCACGCTCAATTCCTGCTCGAATGCTTCCGCCTTGGCCACGGCGAGGAGACTGTGCTCGTCCACCGTGTACTTGTGATACTGATTGAACTGCATCAGCCCGCGCACGGTGGCAAAGGCGGGAATCAGCCGCTCCAGCAGATGCGCGCGGTGCATGGCGTCCAGCGTGCAGGCCGTCCGCGGAC
>JANOEZ010000328.1:0-1125 GCA_031413335.1 Nitrospirota bacterium | reverse complement strand
CAAACCACGGCACGGAGATTCAGAAGGTGCCCGTGGGCACGGCGCAGATCTACTTAACGGTTCTCAAAGTGAACACCACCGAATGAATAATCTCGAATGCCTATCGCGTGTACAAATAAAAGAACAATAATGTCAGGAAATATTGGGGCATCGAGCGCAGTACGTTTGTCATCGGCGGCACCGGCAAGATCACGGCGGCCTTTCGCAAGGTGAAGGTGGACGGCCATGCCAAGGAAGTGCTGGCCGCTCTGAAGAACGTGAAGCGTAGTCCGTGACCGATCACGGATAACGGTTTACTGGTGACGGTTCACGAATTACGGATCACGGGACTATGGACGGCAGGGAGAAAATCTGGCATGGCGTGCGTGCCGCATCCTTGTCCATCATCGCCGGTCTCGGCCATCTCTATCTGGGCGAAAAGAGCGGATATGCTTTTCTGGCGTTCGGCCTCGCGCTGCTCCTGATCTCCCGTATACTCTGGCCCCCTGCGGAATTACTCTATCTCAGCTTCGCCATCTTTTCTGCCATGGATGCGTTCTCCATCGCCAAGCGCGGCTACGGCTTAATGTAGTGCGAGGGTTGTGTTCGTTCACGGGTGTCCATTTGCGCAGACTGCTGCTTATCCTCTGTTCCGTTTCTCTCTTTGCTGCTTCAAGCCTGCACGCTACGGATAAGGTTGAAGGGCTCCTGTCTGTTCGGGATGTGCTGATTCTGCCGGGGCAGCCGGCACGGATTGAAGCGGTGCTGAGCAAGCGCGGGCTGCTCAGGATGCAGCAGGGGCTGGACGGGGAGCAGCTCGAACTGATCGTCGAAGGCAAATCGGTTGCGAAGGCCATGACAGGTGGGGATGGCCGGGCCTTCCTGGACTACACCCCGAAGACCCGTGGCAATCATGAAATCACGGTCCAGCTGGCGCCGAATTCCAGGGTGGCAAGCCCGGATGCCAAGGCCTTGCTGGGTGCGTGGGAGCGCCGGCGCCCGATCCTCCTTGTTGAGGTCGCGGCGTTGATGCAGCTGGAACAACCGTCTCCGTTGCCGGTTCCCTCCATGCCGATTCCCTTGGGTCAACGGAAGGACGCCGCACCCGCGCTGGACGCAGCCGATGAGCTGAAACGGCTGACCAGC
>JANOEZ010000327.1:0-1991 GCA_031413335.1 Nitrospirota bacterium | reverse complement strand
CGGCAAGTCCATACTTCAATGAAATGGCCCAGGCGCAGCGGGAGGAAATCAAGCGGCGACAAGGTCTGTATCGAAATGGCCGCCCGCTTCCGGACCTGAAGGATCGCACAGTGCTCCTCGTCGACGACGGCGTCGCCACAGGCGCCACCTTTCTGGCAGCCGTCGAAGCCTTGCGCGGGCTCCACGTCAGGCGACTGGTCGCCGCTATTCCCCTGGGTCCAAAAGAGACGCTGCGCGAGATTACGACCGCCGTGGATGCACTCGTCGTGCTGTCCGTGCCGGAGCCGTTCGCCGCGGTGGGAAATCATTACGCGAACTTCCAGCAGATTTCTGACGAGGAAGTCGTGCGCTGTCTCGCCTAGGCATGCGCCGCCGGCACACAACAGGACAGCGAAAAACGCCCCACATGACATCCTTACTTACCAGGAGGTTCTGACATGCGCCATACTCGTCTCAGCATCCTCATCGTGCTCGTATCTCTGTTCGCGGTCCTGCTGACGGCTGATCCACCGCGGCAGACCATCATGTCCTCCGCGCATGCCGCGCAGGACCAGCGGGTGGAGGTGACGATTCGGGACTCTGGGTTTGTCCTGTCCCAACCTGCGCCGGTTCGCCTGCATGTCCCGACGGTCATCATCCTGCGCAACCAGGATGTCGTCCGTCACGGGTTCACGTCGCCCATGCTGACGAACCTGCCGGTCCACGCCGAAGGCGAAGGGATTGCCGCCTACGGCAGAGGCGTGGACGGTTTCTACGTGGATCCGAACAAAACATTGATCATCCGTTTCACACCGGAGCGGGCCGGGAAATATTCCTTCCGGTGCGACCTGCACCCGCAGATGAAAGGCGAACTGTACATGCTGGAGATTTCGGCTGCGTAGCAGTTCCGTGCTGGTCGTGCGGTAATTGGCGTGGCTCGCAGCCGGCGATTTATTTCGCGCCGTTCGGTGGCCCGCCAGCGGGCTTGTTCGGGTGATATTGCATCGCGAGATATTCCACCAGCCTGTCTCGTTCCTCCGGCGAGAGGCCGGCGCCCCAGCGGATCATCTTGTCGACGGTGGCCGTCCAGCGCGGGCGGTCCAATCTCTGCTGTGTGACCAGATCCGTGCTGTGACAGATGCCGCAGCGATTGGCAACCAGTTGCGTGGCCTCCTGATCGCGTGAGCCATCCTGAGCCGCCGCACGTAAGACGAGCCCTCCGGACAACCCCAACAGCAGGCTCATCAATATCATGCCGCTCAGCCGTGGGCGCATGGCTTAGCCCTTTCGCACGTCAATCTGGACACGATCCACCCCGTTCCAGAGAAACCCACCGGGATTCCATGGACTTGCCATCGGCTGAGTCTGGCCGCGATCGTCCGTCGCGCGGCAGAGAATAGCGGCAGGCCCGGTTGCCTTCGGCTGCCAGACGAACTGCCACTGCCGCCACGTGTAGGGCAGATCGTCACCGATCAATCGCGCAGGCTGCCACGTTCGTCCGTCATCCGTGGACACGTCGACCAGGGCAATGCGCCCTTCCTCTCCCGTCCAGGCTACCCCACTGATTATAATCGGACTTCGACCGACGATGGCGCCCTGCACCGGTTCGACAATCAGCGACTTCACCACCATCGCCTCGACCGGCTTCATCTCACGCGGAGAGACGGCGGTGCCCGGCTCGACGGGGCGAACGGGATAGCGGTAGGCCGTCTCCATATAGAAACCCTTTGCTTCTTCAGCCGAGACCGTAATTGTCGTCAACCACTTGAGGCACGCATCGCCCATCCACCCCGGCGTGATCACGCGCAACGGCGCGCCGTGCAGCAGCGGCAACGGTTCGCCGTTCATGCGGTAGGCCAGCAGCGTGTCGGGATGCAGCGCCTTCCCGATTGGAATGCTCCGGATGAACAAGGGAACACGCGTCGAGATTGGACGGTCCGCGCCCTGCAACTGGACATGTTGCGCGGATGGCTGCACGCCGGCTCGCTTTAACACGTCGGCCAACCGCACGC
>JANOEZ010000326.1:0-3432 GCA_031413335.1 Nitrospirota bacterium | reverse complement strand
CGGGGTGATCGTGGGCACCTATTCGTCGATCTTCGTGGCCAGTCCGTTGCTCGTCATCTGGCCCGGCGGGGCCGGGAAACTGCTCAAGCGGGGGTAGGCAAATCCCTCGTTGCTAAAAGTAGCCTTCTAATCCCTCGGATTTACAGCAATATTTCACCTCCATTTGCGTGGACGGATTGCGCGCAAATAACGTTACCCCTGCTTGACATTCAACGAAAGGCGCATGAAAATGAGCACTTAGAAGGGTTGTCTCGCGTTACCTAAATGAAACTCTGGGGTCAGTCGCACAGCCTTCAGCGCAAGATCATCACAGCCATTGTGATGGTCGGTCTGCTTCCCTTGATCCTCTCCCTGATCTTCACCTATTTCACCGAGCGCCGGGCGCTTCACGAAACGATCGGCGCAAGCTTCAGGGAAAAAGCGGTCGAGGCGGCCCGCCGGATCGAAATGCAGGTGACCCGCGGCATCAACGAAGCGCAGCAGCTGGCCACGACGCCGTTTCTTCGCACCGCTGTCACGGAGGCCAACCGCAGCTATGCGGGCAAGGACCCGCGCAGCATCGAGTCCATCATCCAGGACTGGCAGAAGCAGTGGCGGCGGCGGGGCAAGAGCAGTGAATTTCCGGTGTTCATCAATCGCATCGTCACAAACTATCTCATCCGGTGGCACGACATCCGGCGGGCCGACTATCTCGGCATTCTCGTGACGGACAACCAGGGCGCGCTCGTCGTCAGTTCCATTCCCCAGGCGGAGTATTTCCACGGCAGGAGCGTCTGGTGGCAGGCGGCATTCAGCCAGGGGCGCGGCGCGGAATACGTCAGCGAGTTTTATTTCGATCCGTCCTACGGCACCCATGTGCTCAACGTCGCCGTCCCCATCATGGACGACGATCAGCGGACGGTGGTCGGGGTCGTCAGCGTGCTGCTCAAGCGGGATTCGCTCTTTCGGGCCATCTCGGAGGTCACCGTCGGGGCGACCGGCCACGCCATGCTGATGAGTTCTGACGGCGCGCCGCTGATCTGTCCCGTGCTGGCGCCGGAGGAACACGCGATTACGCCGGCGCTGGTCGCGCATCTTGCGCCGATGCAGGCCGGGTGGTCCATTGCCGACGACGATTCGCACGGCGGGCGCCATTCCCTGATCGGGTTTGCCCCGGTGCGGTTGAGCGACCACCTGGCGCCGGGCAGTTTGGGGGGGAAACACTGGGTTACGTTTGTCCGCCAGAACCCCGCAGAAACCTATACGACGCTGGATCAGTTGTTTGTCAAAGTGCTGGCCTACGGCCTGGTCGTCTTTGCGGTGCTCGTGGCGACCGGCGCGTGGGTGGCGCGCCGGATTGCCAGGCCGATCGCCGTCCTGCAAGAAGGAGCGCAGCGGATCGGCGCCGGCAGCCTCGATCATCACCTGACGCTCAAGACCGGCGACGAATTGGAGCAGTTGGCCGGGGCGTTCAACGGCATGGCCACGAACTTGAAACACTCATTCGGCCAGCTCGAGCAGCGGTCCAAGGAAATTGAAGCCACCAAGCGCTATTTGGAGAACCTGCTCGAAAACGCCAACGACGTCATCTACACCCTGGACACCGAGCAGCGATTCACCTACGTGAACGGGAAAATTTCCGGCTGGGGTTATCAGAAGGACGATCTGATCGGCCGGCCCTATCTGTCCCTCCTGTCGAAACGCCACCGCGGCCGCCGCTTGAAGAGCACGCTGGATATCGGGGCCAAGCAGGTCTACGAAGTGGACGTGATGTGCAAGACCGGCGAGACCCGGATGGTGACCGTGAGCGTGTCGCCGCTCTGCGATGCGCAGGGGCGCATTCACGGCGTGCTCGGCATTGCGCGGGACATCACGGAGACCAAGAAGCTGGAACAGCAGATCCGCAATTCTGAAAAACTGGCCTCGGTCGGCAAACTGGCCGCCGGCGTGGCGCACGAGATCAACAACCCGCTGGGCGGCATTCTCAATTGCCTCTACAATTTTAGAAAGGGCGCGCTGACGCCGGCCCGACAGGAAGAGTATCTGACCTCCATCGAAGACGGGCTGCGCCGGGTCCAGAAGATCGTCCGGCAGTTGCTGGATTTCTCGCAGCAGCACGACCCCGAGTTTTCTCCCGCTAATATCAACGACGTGGTCGAGCGGGTCCTGGCCCTGACCGAGCATGCAGTGGCGGCGAAAAAAATCCGGTTGACCAGACAGCTCCAGACGAGCCTGCCCGCCTTGATGGTGGATCGGCACATGATGGAGCAAGTCGTGATGAATCTGATCCTCAACGCCATTCAAGCGACCAAGGATGGCGGCACGATCACGATCAGCACGCGGGCCCATGACGAGAACTGCGAAGTGATCGTGGCGGATACGGGGTGCGGCATTCCCTCCCACGTCCTGCCGCGCATCTTCGATCCCTTTTTCACCACCAAGGGGACCGGGGAGGGGACGGGGTTGGGACTGTCGGTCAGCCTGGGCATTGTCGAGCGGCATGGAGGCCGGATTCTCGTCGACAGCGAAGTCGGCAAGGGGTCCGTGTTTACGGTCTGCCTGCCGCTCGCGCATGAACGGTCCGTGGAACGCTCGATGGCGGGGAGAATGTCGTGAAATCACCGACGGTGCTGATTATCGATGACGAGCCCCTGATGCGCCTGTCCATGGAGGATGCGCTGCGCGCCGTCGGCTGCGAGGTGCGCGCCGCGGCCACCGGACCGGAAGGGTTGGCGATGCTGGAGAAGGCCGCAGCCGACATCGTCATCACCGACCTCCGTCTTCCTGGAATCGACGGCCTGACGCTGCTCCAGGCGGCCAAACAGCGGTCGTCCAAGACGGAGGTCGTTGTGATCACCGCGCATGGCTCGGTGGAAACGGCCGTGGGGGCGATGAAGGCCGGCGCCTACGATTACATCACCAAACCCTTCTCGCTGGACGAGCTGCTGCTGATCGTCGAGCGCATCGGCAAGATGCTGGCGCTGCGACAGGAAAATGTGCTGTTGAGGGAGGAACTGGAAGGCAAATTCACCTTCGAGGGGATTCTGGGAAAAAACGAGCGCATGCGGGAGGTGCTGGACAAGGTCAGACTGGTGGCGGCCACGGATTCCACGGTGCTGATCGCAGGCGAGAGCGGGACCGGCAAGGAATTGGTGGCCAAGGCGATTCATCGCAGCAGCCCGCGCCGCGACCAGGCCTTGATCAAGGTCAGTTGCGCCGCGCTGCCCGAAACCCTCATGGAAGCCGAGTTGTTCGGCCACGAGAAAGGCGCCTTTACCGGCGCGCTGAAGCAGCGGCGCGGCCGGTTCGAGCTGGCCCATAGAGGAACGTTGTTTTTGGACGAGATCGGCGAGATTTCTCCGGTTGTCCAGGTCAAGCTGTTGCGCGTGCTCCAGGAACGGCAATTCGAACGGGTCGGCGGCAATGAAACGATCGATTCGGATGTCCGTCTCG
>JANOEZ010000325.1:0-4270 GCA_031413335.1 Nitrospirota bacterium | reverse complement strand
TCGCGCAGCGCCTGGCCAACAATCCGGATACGTCCAAGCTATTCAACAGCGCCATCCATGGGGACCCGGATACGCCGTTGCTGAGTGCCTATGTCGGGGACACGGTCGTCTTCCGGCTGCTGCACCAGCTCATGAACGAATCGCATGTCTGGACGATCTCCGGGCACACGTTCCTGACGGAACGGTACGCGGCAGACGCCAACCGCAAAAATTCGATCCACGTCGGAATCGCCGAGCGGTACGACTTGGTGTCGAAGGCGGGCGGATTCCAGGGCATGCCGGGCGATTACATCCACTTCAACGGCCGGAGTTCGCACTTCGCCGAAGGTGGATGGGGTATCTTCCGCGTGCTGGACAAGCCGGTGACGGATCTGCAGCTGCTTCCGAAGGGGACCAACCCCCTCGGGATTCCGGCGGTGCCGAAGTCGGTGTGTCCATCCGATGCGCCGGTGAAGAACTTCAACGTGGTCTCGGTGGATCGCCCGTTGAAGCTGAATCCGAAGACGCCGGACGCCATCGAGGTGGACTTCGAGCGGAAGATCGAACTGGCCATGCCGGAAGGCAAGATCTTCATGCTCGAGGACGAGGCGACGCGGACGGCGGGCACCGTGATGCCCAACCCGCTGACGTTGCGCGCAAACCTCGGCGACTGCATCAAGGTCAATCTGAAGAACAAGATGAAGGCGAGCCGGGCGTCGTTCTTTGCGCCGGGCCTGGCCTTCGATCCGAGGGATTCGCAGGGCCTGAACGTCGGCAACAACCCGGGCGATCAGACCATCGCCCCGGGCGGGAGCCGCACCTACACCTTCTACGCGCATCCGGACAACAAGGAGACGACGTCGCTGGTGTGGGATGGTGGAGATATCGTGTCGAACCCGCGCAATGGCTTGTACGGCGCGGTGATCGTCGGGCCGCGCGGATCGCAGTATCGGGATCCGGTGACCGGCCAGGACATCTCCGAGAAGAACAGCTGGCGGGCGGACGTGATCGTGGATCACAGCCTGCCCGAAAATACCGGCAAGCGGAACTACCGGGATGTGGCCCTCTTCTTCCAGGACGAGGACAACATCATCGGGACGAGTTTCATGCCCTACGTGCAGAACGTGGCGGGCCTGACCTCGGTCAACTACCGGGCCGAACCGGAGAAGTTCCGCGAGGAGCAGGGCTGCACGCTGGATAAGATGTTCCAGCCGTGCAAGGTGGACAAGCCCGAAGATCCCGTCACGCCGCTGATCGAAGCGCATGCGGGCGATCCGGTGCGGATCCACGTGATCGGCGCCAACAGCGAGCAGAACGGCATGTTCCAGGTCGAGGGCCACGAGTGGCCGATCGAGCCCTACATGCCGGGCGCCGACATGATCAGCGTGGTGGAATTCGCCGGGTCGGAGACGCTGGATGTGTTCCTACGTCAGGGCGCCGGCGGTCCGTACCGGCTGGCGGGAGATTATGTCTGGGCGAATGCCCGGCTGAATTATCTCCAGGCCGGACAGTGGGGCTACCTCCGCGTGCTGCCGGTGGACGATCAGCGGATTCTCTCGCTGGGCGGCGCCACCGGCAAGAGCCGGAGGGCGGACGTGTCGCCTGAGCCGCAAGCCATTCCCACCGCGTTGAAGTAAGCGCGGGGTGGCGTAACGCGAGCGGGGAAGCCGCATGTCGATGTGGCTTCCCCGTTCTCTTTCAAGCAGGCTGAGGCTAAGGTTAAGAGTGGGGCGAAGATTTTCTCAACCTGAGCCTCAACCTCAACCTGTGTCGTCCAGGAGGGGCTGGTCGCATGAACCGACGAACCATTGTGGCCGTGGCGCTGAGCGCGCTCTTGGCGGGCGCGGGCTCCGCAGGCGCCTACGAGGAGATCGAGGTCAAGGACGGCGGCACGCTGACCGGGCGCATCACGCTGTCCGGCGAGGTGCCCAAACCCAAGGGGTACAACCTCACCACGTTGCCGGATCAGGTGTATTGCGGGCGCATTTCCGATGGGCAAGGCTGGCGCATCCTGCAACCGTTCCAGGTCGGGCCGGCGGGCGAGTTTCGCGAGGTGGTGGTCTATCTGGAAGGGGTCGGCAAAGGCAAGCCCTTCGCCGAGGGGGGCCTCCCGCAAATCGAAGCGAAAGACTGCCTCTTCCTTCCGTTCACGACCGTCGTGCGGGACAATCAATCGGTGACGGTAGTCAACATGGACCCCGTCATGCACGACATTCAGGCCTATGAAACGTCGGAGTTAGGTCCGCGCGTGCTGTTCAACGTGCCCCTGCCGATGAATCCGCAGCATCCGCGCAACTTCAAGGATCGCAGCGAGGCTGCGATGTACCACAAGCACATGGCCGGCGCACCGTCGAAGCAATTGGTCAATCTCAGCAAGAGCCGACGGATCTTCGTCATGCAATGCGGCTTTCACGCCTACATGGAGAGCTGGGGCGTGGCCGTCACCAATCCGTACTTTGCCAAGGCGGACGAGCAGGGCCAGTTCACCATGACCGATGTGCCGCCGGGCACCTATAAGCTGGTCGTCTGGCATCCCTATATCCGTAGCAGGATAGAGCAAACCGTCACGATCGGTCCGAAGGGAGCCGTAGAGGCCAATATCGTGGTTCCGGCCCCGAGAGGGCGGCTCTATGCCAACGAGGTGTTGGAGCATGCGTACAATCGCTACAACGTGACCGAGGAAGCGAAGAAGGAAATCGATCCGATGATCAAAAAGCAGGATCGCTAGAATCCACTGAGGTGGAATGGGTCGCGGACCGACGCTTGCGAACGACGAAATACGAAAGAAAGAGGCGACATCATGCAGACTGATCATCTCAAAGAGCGGGGTACATTCGAACGTGTGTTCGATGTTGTGTTGATCGGCGCCGCCTTGCTGGCGGTGGCAAGCATCGCCTGGGGGTTGGACACGCAGGACATCACGGTCGAATGGACGACGGAGGGAAAACGGATCGCGATGGAGCGGGCCGGGAACTGGCCGGCCAAGGACGAGATGGTGCCGGTGCCGGCGGGTTTGTTCCTGATGGGCAGCGACAAGCGGGTGGACCGGAACGCGTACCCGTTCGAATCGCCGCAACGTCGCGTGTATCTTGATGCCTTCGAGATCGATAAGTACGAAGTGACAGCGCTGCAGTACCTCAAGTTCGTGCTGGCCATCGGACGCCCGCCGCTCCTGGACTGGCGCTACGACGGGGGCAACTTCCAGGAAAGCATGGCGCACCATCCGGTCATGCATGTGACGTGGCATGACGCGGATGCCTTCTGCCAATGGGCCGGCAAACGATTGCCGACGGAGGCCGAGTGGGAAAAGGCCGCGCGCGGTGAGGACGGACGGATCAACCCCTGGGGGAACCAGATCGCGGGCTTAAGCCGGGCGAACTTCGGCCGTTCGGGACTCTCGGGCCCCGTGCGGGACCGCCCGGAGCGGCTTTTGCTCTATCCGCCGGTTATTTCCGTGGACAAGTACGAGAACGGAGTCAGCCCCTACGGGGTGCATCAGATGATCGGCAACGTGGCTGAATGGGTCGCCGACTGGCACGACAAGGACTATTACGCCTCTGCGCCGGATCGGAACCCCAAAGGGCCGGAACGCGGAACCCACAAGGGCTTCCGCGGCGGCGGGTGGATCGACAGCACCACCACGGCGCGGGCTGCCCAGCGCAACGGCACCGATCCGACCGTCAAAATCAACTGGCTGGGCTTCCGTTGCGCGTGCGACAGCAAGAAGGACATGGCCCTGCTTCCTCCGGACACCCGGCAATAAAAATAGCGAAGGGGGCGTGATGGGCCAGCCCATTCGAGTCTGTGTCGTCATTCCGGAATCTGAAGCCGAAGCGTTCAGCCAGGCGCTTGCCTTGGCGCGGAAGGCTCCCATCCTGGAAACCAAGGGAGAGGAAGGGAAGGGCAGGACGCAGACGGCCATCTTCCCAGACCTGACCGCTTCGCTGGGAACGGTGGTTTCCCTCATCGGCGAATTGACCAATCTGCCTGGCGCGCGGGTGACCGTCGACGAGCAGAAGGTGGCCAGCCTGACCCGGTTCTGGACCGCGCTGATCTGTTACCAGGAAAGCCTCGCCGAGCCGAACCCCCATGCGCACTGCCTGCGCTTTTCCGCCCGGCTCAACCAGTTCGGCGGGTGTCCGGATCAGACCTGCCTCTCTCCCTGCCAGTTTCTCTGCACGCGCTGCATCGGCCTTGCGACAGGCAAGGGCGGCAGATCCCTCGAAGCCCAATTGACCGATTTCGCCCGGCAGGCGGAAGTGGACTGGTGCCCGAACCTGAGACTGCCGAC
>JANOEZ010000324.1:0-2204 GCA_031413335.1 Nitrospirota bacterium | reverse complement strand
ATCCGGCGTCAGGTCCTTGAAGCTGGGAACGAACAGCGGGGCGCCGGTTGCTAGCCAGCCGGCAAAAATCAGGTAGGCCAGCAGGAAGTTGAATCCCGGCCCGCCGAAGACGATGAGCACCTTGCTCCAGAGGTTTTGATGCGAGAACGACCGCCGTTGCTCTTCCGGCGTCGTGGCATCGCCGTCTTCCTCGCCGAACAGTTTGACGTAGCCGCCGAGCGGAACGGCCGACACCAGGTATTCGGTTTCGCCGACCTGGCGGCCGATGAGTTTTGGCCCGAATCCCAGTGAAAACTTGAGTACGCGCACGCCGACCCAGCGGGCCATCAGGAAATGGCCGAACTCGTGGAAGGCGACCAGGACGCCGAGCACAATGACAAACCAGAATGTCTTTTGCGCGATGGCGAGCACCATATCGGGTGACCAGACGAATGCGGTGAGCATGGATTGTTCCTTTATCCGTTTCCGGCCAACGCGTGCACGTGGGCGCCGGCCTTTTCGCGGGCCCAGCGATCGGCTTCCAGTGCATCATCAAGTGTGCGGATCTGCCGGAGGGTGTGTGCGTCCATCGTGCTGCGGATGACGTCGGCGATGTCCAGGAAGCCGATGCCTTCCTGGAGGTAGGCCGCGACGGCGATTTCGTTGGCGGCGTTCAGTACGGCCGGCATCGTGCCGCCGATCTTGAGGGCATCATAGCCGAGTTGCAGGCATGGAAAGCGGTCGTGGTCCGGCGCAAAGAAGGTCAGCGTGCCGATGCTGGCCAGATCCAGCGGAGGCAGTTCCAGCGGCACGCGTGCCGGATATTGCATGGCGTACGAAATCGGTGTGCGCATGTCGGGCAATCCCAATTGAGCGATGACGGAGCCGTCTTTATACTCCACCATCGAGTGAATGACGCTTTCGCGATGGACCAACACTTCAATTTGTGAGGCCGGCATGTCAAACAGCCATCGGGCCTCGACCACTTCCAGCCCCTTGTTCATCATCGTGGCGGAGTCGATCGTGATTTTGGCGCCCATTTTCCAGTTGGGATGCTGCAGCGCCTGCTCCGGTTTCACGTCCCGCATCTGCTTGCGGGGCATATTCCACAAGGGCCCGCCCGAGGCGGTCAGGATCAGCCGTCGGATGTCTTCCTGGCGGTGCCCCTCCATGGATTGAAAGATGGCGCTGTGCTCACTGTCCACCGGAAAGATTTTAACGCCGTGTGTGCGCGCCGCGTCTTCCGAATGGCGCCGCTCCATCATCACTTCGAGCAGAAGGGTTGGTCGGAACCCACGATCGTCTTCCGTTTCTGGATCATCGCCGCCATCCTGGCGATGGCCGGCCTCGCCACGTTGAAGCTGAGGTGAACGGATGATCGATCTCGCCGTCCTCAAGGGTTCGTCGTTCGTCGTGCTGGGGCTCGCGCGCTCCGGTCTGGCGACCGTGCGTGCCCTTGCGGCGGCGGGGATCGAGTGCGTGGCCTGGGACGACAATGCATCGTCGCGCGCGCAGGCCGCAGGCATGGGTGCGATGCTGGTCGAGCCGGCGGCCATCGATTGGTCCCGCGCCAGCGCCTTGATCATCAGCCCGGGTATCCCGAACCGTCTGCCGCAACCGCATCCGGCTGCGGTGGCCGCGCGTGCCGCGGGCAAGCCGATCCTCTGTGACGTCGAGCTGCTCGCCCGTGCCGAGCCCGAGGCGCGGTTCGTCGCCATCACCGGTACCAACGGCAAGTCGACGACGACGGCGCTGATCGGCCACATCCTCGAGAAGGCAGGGGTGCGCTGCGAGGTCGGCGGCAACATCGGCCGCGGTGCGCTCGATCTTGCGCCGCTCGGCACAGGTGGTGTCTATGTCCTCGAACTGTCTTCCTACCAGCTCGAGTTGCTCGCGGCGTTTCGTGCCAACATCGCCATCTGGCTCAACATCACCCCCGACCACATCGATCGTCACGGCGACATGGCGGGTTACGTCGCGGCAAAGCAGAACATCTTCGCCCGCCAGAAATCCGGCGACTGCGCCGTGATCGGCACGGATGACGCGCCCTCCCGCGCGGTCGAGCGCGAGATCACCGGCCGGTCCGGCATCGCGTGCATACCGTTGGCGCTCGACCGGCCAGTGGCCGGCGGCATTTCGTATCGCGCCGGTATGTTGATCGATGCCGATGGCTACGCCGTCGATTTTTCCGACGTGCCGACGTTGCCGGGCGCCCACAATGCCCA
>JANOEZ010000323.1:0-2624 GCA_031413335.1 Nitrospirota bacterium | reverse complement strand
TCACGTTGGCACGGGCCAGTTGGTTCAAATCGGCTGGCATCGTGGCCGAAAAGAGCAGCGTCTGTCGCTCTTCCGGCATGGCTTCCAGAATTTGATTGATCTGTGGCGCGAACCCCATGTCGAGCATGCGGTCGGCCTCATCCAGCACCAGAATCTTCATCGGCGCCAGATTGACCGTACCGTTCCACATGTGGTCCAGCAGCCGTCCCGGCGTGGCCACGATCACATCCGGACGCTGGCGAAGGCCTCGTACCTGCGCCTGCATATCGGCGCCGCCGACAATCGTCGTGGCGAAGATCCGCATGCTGCGGCCAAGCTGATCGATCACGCCCTGCACTTGGATGGCCAACTCGCGGGTTGGCACCAGAATGAGCGCGTGGGGCTGGCCTTTCGGCATGGTCGCCAGACGTTCGATGATCGGGATCACAAACGCGGCGGTCTTGCCGGTGCCGGTTTGCGCGCATCCCAGCACGTCACGCCCCTGGAGCGCATGCGGAATGGCCTGCTCCTGGATGGACGTGGGATTGATAAAACCTGCCTTGGTCAGGTCCCGCAAGAGGGATTCGGACACACCAAGGGTGCTAAACGTAGACGTAGCAGTCTGCACAAACTATCCTTTCAGTTTGATCGCATTAAACGGGATCAGAGAACCGAGGGGAGACAGAATCAGGAAGGAATCCGCTCTAGCCTGGACCTAATCGCGATGCGATCGCGAAGTCCGTTATGGTTGAGCATCAACATCGCCGGACTGTCACGATCATTGATGTAGGTGCACTCTACAGCATGAACCCACAGACGTCAAGTTTTCATTTCATCCGGAGGGCGTACACGTGACCGGGAGGTCCCGCGCAATCATGCATGCGCCTACAGTCAGACACTTGGCTTTGGATCCTCATACCCCTGATACGAGCCGGTCCAATGGGCATAGCGTCGGTTCGCCCACCTGCTGACCTCACTCTTCTTTCCGCCGTAACGCGTTTCCGTTGTGCGGTTGAACGTCTCCAGATTGCCATCGATCTGATCGAAATCAGTTTCCGTGAATTTTTCCCACTGCTTCTTGAGTGGCGCTTGCAGTTGACCCCAAAACTGTCCGAATTGTTCCTGGTTCATCATGTCCTCCCTTGTCTTCATTATCCGGCCGAAACCTGGTTGCTTCCTCGTCTAATCCTGGTTCGTCAGTTCACGGTAGTCATAGACGAGCGTGTACAGTGTCACCGCCACAACGGCCCCGCAAAAAAAGACCGCGGTCGCTGACAACGGATTGTGAGTGAACCAGTAGACCATGGTCTGCAGATAGCCCATCAGTGACCTTTCGAGGAACGACTCCTTCTCCCTGTATCCGATCAGCGGACGATCGATGCCTGTGAACGACCGCGAACGGCGGAGCAACTTCGGCGTAGACGCGACGGAGACCGTGGAATCAGACGCGCAGGGAGGCATCCGGGCACGCGAGAGATGGGACAGTCGGCGTGGCACAATACGTCACGCGCTCACCCTATAGGCAGAACGCCGTCGTGTCAACGTATGGGACCGCAGGCATCGTGCAAAGGCATGATTCTATGCGAGTTTATATTTCCCTGCCCATCCTGACAGGCTGCGTGACCGGTCCGGAACGCCGTTCGTCATTTTTTTCTTCAACGGAGGCCCTGTTTTTAGGTACACTGCCGGTGATCGTACGCCAACCAGGAGGATATCATCGGACGACCAGCCAAAACGACGCTCGCCAAGCGCGACCGTGAAAAATCGAAGCAGATGAAGCAGCGCGAGAAGGAAGCGCGGCGCGAACAGCGCAAGGCGGAAAAGACCGAGCGGCCTCAGCGGCCCGAGGGCGAAGACCCAGATCTGGCCGGACTCCACTGGGGACCGCAAGACCCGATGTACTAGTGTTCCCTTCGGCCCTCCCCTCCCACCCGCTTCGCTAATCGAGCCGCCCCCCGTCTGTGTTTACAATGTTTCGGATGGCCCTGTAGACTGACGTCACTGTGGCCCCTGATTCCCACACGCCCCCATCCACTGAAACAGCGACCGGCTCAATACCCACTGACCCTGTCAACCGGGCGATCCACTATCATGACCAGACCAAGCATCATTTCTTCCGCTATGCCCGATCGTTGGGCCACCTGGATTGGGCCAACCAACCCAACCCCTTCCGGCGATTTGCGGACGCTCCGTTCTATTCGCTACCGCTGCTGAAGCCGGAAGAGGAGCCGGTGCCCCCAGCATACGAGGCGATTTATCAGCGAGGAATGATCCCGCCTCAACCAAAGACGGTCAGAACACTCTCACGATTCCTTGAGCTCGCGCTGGCGATCACCGCCTGGAAGCGGGCCGGGCAAACTCAATGGGCGCTACGGAGCAATCCATCATCGGGCAATCTGCATCCGACGGAAGGCTATCTGGTGCTGCCACCGATACACGGACTCTCCGACAACCCCAGTCTCCCTAAGGAGCGAAATTACTATGAAATCAATTAAGCCTATATATATCGCCATCCCTGTTGCGATCGCTCTTGCAGGTGCGATCGCTCATCGCACCTTAGCCCAGTCTAGCCCGATCGCTAAAACTCCACAAACCCCTAGCATGACGCTTAGAACAGGAATTCTCGAACCAGTTACCGATCGCAG
>JANOEZ010000322.1:0-4132 GCA_031413335.1 Nitrospirota bacterium | reverse complement strand
GGCGACGCCGAAGTCGCGCCGATCATGAGCACGTTGCAGTATTGGCGGCACGAATACGAGGAACTGATTCGCGAGGCCGAGGCGCATCGGGAGAAAGAGCTCCCGATGGCGGCAGTGCGCCATTAGGCGCGTCTGGAAAGTCCGAAAGTCGTAAAGTCATCAAGCCTTCGACTTTCGAACTCCCAGACTTTATGACTTGAAAGACTTTTAGACTTTATCGACTGACTTATGGCTACTACATCGGTTGAAACAGTCAGGCTGACGATCGACGGGCAGACCGTCACGGCCCCCAAGGGGACGCTCGTCATCGAAGCGGCGCGCCAGATGGGCGTGATGATTCCGCATTTCTGCTATCACCCCAAGCTCACGCCGGACGCCAACTGTCGCATGTGCCTGGTGGAGATCGAAAAGGTGCCGAAGCTCCAGACCTCCTGCAGCACGCCGGTGGCCGAGGGCATGGTCGTCCGCACCGCCACGACCGTCGTCAACGAAGCGCACAAGTCCGTCCTGGAATTCATCCTGGCCAACCACCCGCTGGACTGTCCGGTCTGCGACCAGGGCGGCCGCTGCGACCTCCAGGACTTCTCGCACGAGTACACGCCGACCACCAGCCGGTTCGCCGAGACCAAGCGGATCTTCCCGAAGGACTATTTCAGCCCGGTGATCGAAACGCAGATGAACCGCTGCGTCCAGTGCCTGCGCTGCGTGCGCTACTGCGACCAGGTCATGGACGTGAACGCGCTGGCGCCGTCCGGCCGGGGCACGATGACGGAGATCAAGCACTTCGGCGCCCATCCGCTGGACTGCGAGTTCTGCGGCGGCTGCGTGCAGATCTGCCCGGTCGGCGCCATCACGAGCCGGCTGTCCATGTACGAGTTCCGCCCCTGGATGCTCAAACGCGCCGACACGACCTGCACCTACTGCGGCGACGGCTGCCAGATCACGCTCCAGACGAAAGACAACGACCTCATCGAGGTCATGTCCGCGCACGGGGCCGGCCGCAACAACGGCGATCTCTGCGCGCGCGGCTTCTTCGGCTACCACGTCAGCACGCACGAAGACCGGCTGACGCATCCGCTGATCCGTCGCGACGGAAAGCTGGTCCAGGCAACCTGGGAAGACGCGCTCGAATACGTCGCCGAAAAAGCCATGCAACTCAAGATGGCGCACGGAGCCCAGGCCTTCGCCGGCCTGATCGCCTCCCGCTGCACGAACGAGGATCTCTACGTGTTCCAGAAGTTCATGCGGCTCGCCATCGGCACGAACAAGCTCGACAGCAGCGCCCGCTACGGCCACATCAACGGCGTCCGCGCGCTGCGCCGCGTGCAGGGCACGCACCGCTGGACGGTCACGTTCGAGGACATCGTGAACGCCGAAGCCCTGCTGCTCGTCGGCACGAACATCACCGAGGCCAACCCGATCACCGGCCTCAAGGTGAAGGAAGCGGTCAAGAAGAACGGCGCGACGCTGGTTACGATTGAAGCACTCCAGCCGGCGATCGGCACGATCAGCAACATCGCCAACTTGTCGGCCCACCACTTCGGCGCGCATCCCGACCGGTTCCAGGCCGTCGTACTGGGGCTCATCAAGGCCGTCGTGGAGGAAGGGCTCATTGCCCAGCCGCTCGCGCAGCGCGCGCCCGCCTATGTGAAGGCTGTCGGCGATGCCGCGAAGGCGCTGGGATGGCCGGCTATCGAACAGCAGACCGGGACGACGTCTGCTGCGTTGAAAGACGCAGCCCGCGCCTTCGCCAAGACGGCTCGCGCGGTTATCCTGGTCGGCCAGGGCGTACTGCGTCAGCCAGGCGGCTCCGGCCTCATGACGACACTGCTCGATCTCCTCTTGTTGACAGGCCATCATGGCCTGGCCGGCTGCGGCGTGGCGCCGTTGGCCGAGGGAAACAACGACCAAGGCGCAATCGAGATGGGCGCCGTGACGGAATATCTTCCGGGTCCGGCCGAATTGGGCGATCCAGCGGCGCGCCAGCGCCTGACGCAACTGTGGAAGGAAGAGGTGCCGCAAGCGCCTGGCCGGACGTTGCTGGAGATGCTGGACGAAGCCCGCACCGGCACAGTCAAGGCCATGTTTGTCGTAGGCGAGAACCCGGCCGGCTCGCTGCCGCCCTCAGCCAAAGCCAAAGAGGCGCTGGGGAAACTGGACCTCCTCGTCTGCCAGGAACTGTTCCTGACCGAAACGGCGGCACTGGCGCATGTCGTCCTGCCCGCCTGCTCCTATGCCGAGAAAGACGGCACCTTCACGAACACCGAAGGCCACGTGCAGCCGGTGCGGCACGCGATCGATCCAGTGGGAGAAAGCCGGCCCGACTGGGAAATTCTCTCCGCCCTGTCCGTGCTGATGGGCGCGCCGCTCGAGTACGGGGACGCGAAGGAAATCACGAACGAGATCCGCAGCCTGCTGCCCGGCCACGGCCTGCTCGGCGCAGGGCCCAAGCCGGCGCGCCCGGACGAGGCCGTCGTGACCAAGTATCTGACCGAAGGCTTCCGGTCCGACCTGACTGCGCGCTACGCGCTGGCCAAGCCGGCGGACCCACAGGCAGGGCAGTTGACGCTGCTGTCGGCACAGAGCCTGTTCCATTCTGGAAAATATTCGACGCGGGCAAAGGGATTGCTGCAAATTCAATCCACCGGTTCGCTGGCCGTAAACCCGGCAGACGCCGGCAGGCTGGGGCTGACCGATGGAAGCCGGGTCCGTCTCTCGAATCAACAGGGCGAGATGACGACGACGGTCAAGCTGCTGGATCGCATCCCGGATGGGCTGGCGGTGTTTCCAGAACATTTCGACCAGGACCTGCGCCGGCTGCTGAGCGTGGCGGTCGATCCGCAGACCGGCGTGCCCTATTGCAAATCGGCCCGGGTGAAGATCGAAAAAGCATAGTGCGTTCTTATCGACATTCGCGAGGAGGAAGTCGTGGCTGAACTGGCATTGAGAATGGCGTTTTCCCTGGCCCAGATCACCGTCGTGATGGGCGTCATCATGCTGACGATCATGGTCCTCACCCTGGCGGAGCGCAAGGTGCTCGGCTGGATGCAGGATCGGATGGGACCCATGGAAGTCGGTCCCTACGGCATCCTGCAACCGGTCGCCGACGGCTTGAAGCTCTTTTTCAAGGAAGACATCGTTCCGGCCGGCGCGAACAAGTTTCTGTTCAGCCTGGCGCCGATCCTGGCGCTGGTTCCGGCGTTGATCGGCTTCGCCGTCATCCCCTTCGGACCGGACTCGACGATCGAGCTGTTCGGCATCAAGTTTAAGCCGTTTATCATCAGCGACATCAACATCGGCATTCTGTATGTCCTGGCCTTCACTTCGATCGGCGCCTACGGGATCATCCTGGGCGGCTGGGCCTCCAACAGCAAGTATTCGCTGCTCGGCGGGCTGCGGTCGGCCGCGCAGATCATCAGCTATGAGTTGAACGTCGGGCTGGCCATCGTCGGCGTGCTGCTGCTTGCCGGGTCGTTGAGTCTCGTGAAAATCACCCAGGCGCAGGCCGGCTGGTTCTGGAACTGGTACATCTTCGCGCCGCCCTTCCCGCAGATTTTTGCCTTCGTCGTCTATGTGATCTCGGCGGTGGCGGAAACCAACCGCGTGCCCTTCGACCTGCCGGAAGCGGAGAGCGAGCTGGTCGCGGGCTTCTTCACCGAATACAGCGGCATGCGGTTCGCCTTTTTCTTCATCGCCGAGTACGGCAACATGATCCTGGTCTCCTGCATCGCCGCCGCGCTGTTTTTGGGCGGCTGGAACGCGCCCTATCCGGGTACGGTCCTCGCGCGGCTGGGCTTCGCGCAGTTCGCCTGGGCCGAAAACGTCGTCTGGTTCGCGGCCAAGGTCTACTTCTTCCTGTTCCTGTTCTTCTGGCTGCGCGCGACGCTGCCGCGGCTGCGGTACGACCAGCTCATGCGGTTCGGCTGGAAGGTGATGCTGCCGATCGCGCTGGGCAACATTCTGGTGACCGCAATCGCGGCCTATCTGTTCCCGATGGGGAAGTAAAAAGTGAACGCAGCCGTTGCCTCCACCGTCCCTTTGATCGTAAAGGCCATGCTCTTGAACGAAAACGTGGCGGTCGTCTCCTGGGAGTCCATTTGCAGTTCGTGCCCTTGAAAATCCTTCGCTGTCT
>JANOEZ010000321.1:0-3109 GCA_031413335.1 Nitrospirota bacterium | reverse complement strand
GCATAACTTTCACGGTATCACAAGAAGCTGCAAGCCGAACGGGGCGATCGGGCCAATCTTCCCGGATAACGGGAACGGGTGCGCGGACCGACGCATCAGAAGAGAGACCGATGCCGAGCAAGGTCCACACCACATTGAAATTCGCCGCCGCAGTTTCGCGGGAGCCGGACTCGCGCATCGCAGGGACAGCCGTGGGCCAGGCCGTCCGGCGCGACCTCCAGGGTAAGCAAGCCGATCTCGCCTGCCTGTTCTTTTCGTCGCGATATGCCGAGTCGGCGGAGGCCTTGGTCGAGGCCGTGCGGGAAGAGGTGTCTCCCCGTCTGCTGATCGGCTGTTCCGGCGAAGGGGTCATCGGCGGGGGAGAGGAAATTGAAAGCGCTCCCGCCGTCACCCTGTGGACTGCCAGCCTCCCCGGCGTCTCGATGGAATCCTTCCGTCTGTCGGCCGACCAGGATGAGTATGGCGTGTCGATGACCGGCTGGCCGGGCCGGCTTGACGAGTCCCCGGAGGGCCGGTCTTTTCTTTTGCTGGCCGATCCATTTTCCACGCCCATGGACGAGGTCTTCTCGCTGATTGCAGATCGGTGCCACGGCGCGCCGGCGATCGGCGGACTGGCCGGCGGCGGGCGTGACCAGGGCGACAATCGCATGGTGCTCGATGGGCAGGTCTATGATGGAGGTCTGGTCGGCGTGGCCCTTTCCGGTCCCATCGCCGTCCGGACAGTCGTCTCGCAGGGATGCCGGCCGATCGGGGAGCGGTACATGGTGACCAGGGCGGAGCAGAATGTCATCCACGAGTTGAGCGGCATGCCGGCGCTGGAACGGCTCAAGGCGCTCTTCGCATCGCTCAGCGACGAGGAGCAGCACCTGGCCCAGCGCGCCCTGCACATCGGTGTAGTGATGGATGAACAGCGCAACCGTTTCGAGCGCGGCGATTTTCTGGTGCGGAATCTGGTCGGCGCGGATCAGCAGACGGGCAGCGTCGTCATCGGCGATGTCGTCAAAGAAGGGCAGACCATCCAGTTCCATCTGCGGGATGCCAGGTCGGCGACAGAGGATCTGCATTTGATGCTGGCGGCGGAGCGGGCCCGGCATCACCAGCCGCCGCTGGGCGCGCTGGTCTTCAGTTGCTGTGGGCGCGGCCGCGGCCTGTTCGGAAAGCCTCATCATGATGTAGCTACTCTGAAAGAGCGGGTCGGTGATGTGCCGACTGCCGGATTCTTCGCCCAGGGGGAGATCGGCCCGGTGGGGGGCAGCAATTTTCTTCACGGCTATACCGCCAGCGTCGCGCTGTTCTCGGAACCGGATGTCGAACCTGCCTGATACGACGCTGAGCCGATGAAACGCACGCCGCTGTACCAAACGCATGTGTCTGCACAGGCCAAGCTGGTTGACTTTGCCGGCTGGGAAATGCCGATTCAATATTCCGGCGTGGTGGACGAATACCAGACTGTCCGGATGGCTGCCGGGCTCTTCGATGTCAGCCACATGGGGCGGTTCACCGTCGAAGGCAGCGATGCCGTCAAGTTTCTCCAGCAGGTCACGACCACGAATCCCGATTCACTGGCAGTCGGGGCGGCGCAGTACTCGATGGTCTGCAATCCCTCCGGCGGAATCAAGGACGATATTTTCATCTACCGGCTGGCCCCGACGCGATTTCTTATCTGCGTCAACGCGTCCAATCGGGAAAAGATTTTCTCCTGGTTCTGTGCCAAGGCTCCGCAGGGCGATGTCCGCCTCGAGGATGAGAGCAGCCATTTGGCGCAAATCGCTCTGCAGGGCCCGCAATCCACGCAGATTTTACGAGCGATCTGTCCCGATGCCGCCGATCGGCTGACACCGCGTCAGTGTCTGGAAACCACCATCCTGGGCGCGCAGGGTGTCGTGTCCCGAACAGGCTATACCGGCGAGGTCGGCTATGAGCTCTATCTGCCCTCGTCGTCAGCCTCGGCGGTGTGGGAGGCCTTGATGAAAGCCGGCGAGAAGGCCGGCATCAAGCCCTGCGGGCTCGGTTCCCGTGATCTCCTGCGTCTGGAAGTCGGTTATCTTCTCTATGGCAACGACATGGACGAGCAGACCACGCCGTTGGAAGCCAGTGCGGCTTTCGCAGTGGATTTCACCAAGGGGGAGTTCATCGGGAGCCAGGTCCTGCGTGAGCAAAAAGAAAAAGGTCCTGCGAAACGGCTCGTTGGATTTGAATTGATCGAAAAGGGCGTGCCGCGTCACGGGATGAAGGTCCTAGCCGACGGGAAAGACATCGGCGTCGTGACGAGCGGCAACCTTT
This sequence comes from Nitrospirota bacterium, assembly GCA_031413335.1. Taxonomy (GTDB): domain Bacteria; phylum Nitrospirota; class Nitrospiria; order Nitrospirales; family Nitrospiraceae; genus 2-02-FULL-62-14. Next base: position 826 of record JANOEZ010000321.1, on the reverse strand, counting down.
CGCCGCGTCTGCAGAAGGGGATCGGTCTTGCCTCCGTGGCGGCGTCATTCAGCCAGCCGGGCGCTCGCTTTCAGATTGATATTCGCGGCCGTCTCCAAGATGCGGTCTGTGTGAAGCTTCCCTTTTATAAGAGAGCGAGTAGCCAATAGCTAATAGCCGAAAGCTCCGGAAACGAGATTTTGCTATTTGCTGTTCGCTGCCAGCTATTTGCTGACCATGACCAAGAATATCTATAAAGGTAAAGTCGTCACGCTCAATCTGGAAACTGTGACCCTGCCGAACGGCGCCACAGTCGAACTCGAAGTTGTCCGGCATCCGGGGGCGGCTGCGATTGTCCCGATGAAGGATGAACACACGGTCATTCTGATCAGGCAATTCCGATTAGCTGCGGGCGGATTTATTTACGAAATTCCGGCCGGCAAGTTATTTCCGGGTGAAGATCCACGTCTCTGCGCGGAGCGGGAATTGGAAGAGGAAATTGGCTATCGCGCAGGAACCATTGAAAAGCTGGAAACATTTTTCACAGCGCCCGGCTTTACAGATGAAGTCATGCACCTGTTCAAAGCGACTAATCTCATTAAGACTGCGCAAAAGCTCGACCACGATGAAGTTCTTGAAGTGATTGAAATACCTCTAGAAAAAGCCATGTTGTGGGTACGGGATGGCGCCATCCACGACGCCAAGACCATCGTCGGTCTTCAGTCGGTCTACCTACGCTCCCGTTTGCAGTAGTCGGTCGGGTGGGTTGCTCAATCCTGATTAAACGCTTCCAATAGCCAGGACGGTATCGAGACGCTTGTCCTCATCGTGCCTCTCGATTCGCACC
>JANOEZ010000320.1:0-1729 GCA_031413335.1 Nitrospirota bacterium | reverse complement strand
AACATTGAAATGGAAGATCGTCCGGGGTTGACTCGCGAGGCGGTACCGGCGAGTATTCGGAGACGAGCGCACAATGACAGAGAAACGATATCAGCCGATCACGAGACGCACCTTATTGACACGTGCGATCGGCGCCATAGCGCTGGGATCTGCCGGCTGGCGCGGGCTCATTGCATCGGTATGGGCGAACCAGGAAGGGCAGCATGCATCCGATAAAAACCCGCTCATCGTGCGGGTGGCGCGGCCGCTCGACGCCGAGACGCAGGTACACGAGTTCGCGTCGTGGCTCACGCCTAATGACCGGTTTTTTGTGCGCAGCCATTTCGGTCCGCCCGCCGAAGAGCAGATCGATCCGACTGTCTGGCGGCTGGAAGTCGGCGGGCTGGTCGAGCGGCCGCTAGGTCTGACCCTGAACGATCTAAAGCAGTTTCCGGAAGTCACCTGCACGGCTGTGCTCCAGTGCAGCGGCAACGGCCGGGCATTCTTTCATCCGAAAGTTCCCGGCGTGCAGTGGGAACGGGGCGCGGTCGGGAACGCGCGTTGGACGGGCGTGCGGCTGGCGGACGTGCTGAAGCAGGCAGGTGTGAAACCGTCCGCGAAACATCTCCAGATGCAGGGCGCGGACCGGCCGGTGTCGACGCAAGTCCCGCTGTTCATCCGGAGCATTCCGATCGAGAAGGCGCTGCATCCCGACACGCTGCTGGCCTACCGCATGAACGGGGAGCCGTTGCCGGTGTTGCATGGGGCGCCGTTGCGCGTGATCACGCCGGGCTGGATGGCGGACGCGTGCCTCAAATGGCTGACGACGATTACCGTGTCCGCTGACGAAGCGAAGGGCTATTACATGGAAACGGCCTACCGCTATCCGACTCGTCCTGTCGAGCAGGGAGTCTCCCTGAAGACTGCCGACATGAAGCCGGTTGAAGCAATGGTGGTGAAGTCGCTGATTGTCGAGCCGGCGCAGGGCGCCATCGTGGCTCGAAGTCCGGTCGCAATCAGCGGGGTGGCCTGGACGGGGGAGGCCCGGCGCATTGCCCATGTCGAGGTGTCCACGGATGACGGGAGAACCTGGCAGTCTGCGCAGTTGCTCGGCGAGGACCTGCCCTACGCGTGGCGGCAGTGGCAGTTTGTCTGGCAGCCGAAGGCAACCGGGCCTGCGGCTATTCTCTGCCGCGCGACGGACGATCGCGGGCAGACGCAGCCGCCGGCGAGTGCGTGGAATCCTGGTGGCTTTCTCTGGAACGGGGTGGACCGCGTTCAAATTGACGTGCGGAAGGCTTGAGTCATGCGCCGACTGCTGATTGGAATGGCCGCGATGAGCGTGGTAGCGGGATCGTTCGGGACGATCGCCTTGCACGTGGCGGCTCAGGATATCCCGCGCGACCAGGAGGCGATGCAATTGATGGCCAACCGGTGCGGGATGTGCCACAGCACGGATCTGGTCATGCAACAGAAGCTGGACCGGCCACGCTGGACGGCGACGGTCGATAAGATGATCCGTTGGGGCGCCGGCCTTTCGCCGGAGGAACGGGATAAGCTGGTGGAATATCTTGCGGCGCAGTATCGCCCGGACGGCACGCAATAAAAGGTGACTCAGTGAAGGAGGAAAGGACATGACGCTGCGGACAAGGATCGTTGGAGCGTGTGCAGTCGGAGTGCTCGCGGCGTTGATCGGACTGCCGCATGCGCTCTTCGGCGGAGACCAGCCGCGCGCGAAGGAACTCATTCA
>JANOEZ010000319.1:0-2106 GCA_031413335.1 Nitrospirota bacterium | reverse complement strand
GAATGGGCGGCACTATCTGGATGACGTGGCCTACTGGGGACACAAGAACGATCTGCGGCAGGCGGTGCTGCCGGTGATCGGCGGGACCGGGCACGACATTCCCGGCTTTCAGAACGTGACGGTCTATACCTTCTTTGCCTTCGGCAATATCAACGGCCGTGAGATTCTGATGAGCACGGCGAAGATGGGCGGCTTCGAGGATGTCAACGGCGACGGGATTCCGCAGGCCGGAGAATACGACAAGATCAACAACGACACGGGAGCGCCGGTTGCGGACGGCCAGCCCGATACCTATTTCGAGTCGTCCAGCGTGGAGGATCTCCAGGCCAAGCTGACCGCGACCCTCGCGAGTATCTTACAAAAGAGCACCTCGGGCACCTCGGTGTCGGTGCTGGCCACGTCCTCCACTGGAGAGGGCGCGATCTATCAGTCGTACTTCTTCCCGAAAATCGCCGAGGGGCTCGCCAACGTCTACTGGCTGGGCTACACCCAGGCCCTCTTTCTGGACACCTTCGGCAATCTCCGCGAGGACAGCGTCGGGGACGGCCGGCTCGTCTATTCGCAGGACAAGATCGTCAAGATGCGGATCGAGACGGGGACCGTCAAGGTGGACAAGTATCGCGATGCCGACGCGGACGGCAAGGCCGATGACCTCAGCGGCAACGGGAAGCTCTGCGACGGGTTCACCGACTGCGATCTGGACGGCGTCCTGCCGCCGGCTGACCCCGACGACGTGACGGACGCCATTGTCGGCGAACAGGGGCTGGTGCTCAGCAGCATCATCCCCATCTGGGAGGCGGGCAGGAAGCTGGCCGATCGGATCCCGGCCACGAGAAGGATCTGGACCTGGGTGGATGCGAACAAGGACGGGATTGTGGATGAGAGCGGAACGATCGACGATTCTGCCGGAGAAGTGATCGCGTTCGCGGATGCCAACCGGGGGACGCTGCAGCCCTATCTGCGGGCGGCCGACACGACCGAGTCGGCCAACATCATCGCATTCATCCGGGGCCAGGACGGGGCAACCATAACCCCGGTCATGCGCAACCGCCAGACGCAAGTGCCCGCCGGAAGCGGCACGTTGAAGACCTGGAGGCTCGGCGATCCGATCCATTCGACGCCGACTGTCGTGGCCTCGCCCCGGGAGCGCTATGATGTCATTTATGGGGACGCGAGCTACACGGATTATTTTTTGCGGTGGAGGGATCGCCGCCAGGTGGCCTATGTGGGGGCCAATGACGGAATGCTCCACGCCATCAATGTCGGGTTTTACCATCGGGGCGACGATCCTACGACCAGCGCCCCGACAGAAATCGAGCATGGCTGGTTCACCGATACGCTGCTCGGCACGACCAGCACGACGCTGGGCGATGAGTTGTGGGGCTTCGTCCCGCAGGAGCTGTTGCCCCAACTCAAGTTCCTGTCCGATATCAACTACCAACATGTCTATTATGTGGACCTCAAACCCAAGGTCACGGACGTCAGAATTTTCACGGACGACGGGCCCGCAGGGACCCATCCGGGCGGGTGGGGCACCATCCTGATCGGCGGCATGCGGTTGGGCGGCAGTTGCGAAAACTGCCTTCTGGCCGGCGGCGCGAAGCCGTTGCAGATCGATAATTTCAACGGGACTGTCGGGGACACCCGCTTGTTCCGCTCCTCGTATTTCGTGCTCGACATCACCGATCCGGACAATCCACGGCTCCTGTTCACGTTCACGGACAGGGACCTGGGTCTGACCACGAGCTATCCCGCGGTGGTCCGCGTGAATCCGACGACGGACACGAAGACCAGCAATAGCAACGCCCTGTGGTTCATGGTGGTGGGGTCCGGCCCGACGGAGTACAACGCGGGCAGCTACCAGCCTGGCAAGGTCTTTGTCGTGGACCTGAGGATTGGGCCGACCTCGCTCGTGAAATATACGCCCGACCAGGTCTGCGGCGCAGCGCCCAACTATCTGGGCTGCTCCTTCCTCGGCGATATCTCGTCGGTCGACATCGACCTGGACTACCGGACGGACGCCGTGTACGTGGGCAGCGTCATTGACAATGACACGGGGCCGGCATGGAAAGGCAAGCTCCACCGGTTGACCGTGGGCGGCGTGGC
>JANOEZ010000318.1:0-1569 GCA_031413335.1 Nitrospirota bacterium | reverse complement strand
GCAGGCCGAGCATCAGGGCCTGCAGGTCGTGGTTCCGCATCCAGGCTCCGTCCATGAAGTCTAACCGGTTTCAGATGACATGGGTCGTGGCGGTACTTGCGCTGACCGTGGTGAGCGCTCTGTCATCGCCTGGCGATGCGGCAGAGGAAACCAGGCAGCGCGCGAGGGAGATGGGCATCACCGTCGGACGCTACCAACCCGGACCCCTCAATGCCATTACGGATGTGGAGGGCGTGAAAGTCGGGCAGGTCACGCTGAACAAAGGTGAAGGCGCGCTCAAGCCTGGCCACGGGCCGGTGCGCACGGGGGTGACGGTCATCGTGCCGCGCGACGACGTGTGGCACAAGAAAGTCCCGGCCGGCGCATTTGTGCTGAACGGCACCGGCGAAATGACCGGCCTGGCCTGGGTTGCCGAGTCGGGCTTCCTGGAATATCCCATCGCGCTGACCAATACGTTGAATGTCCCTCGTGTCGCCAACGGAGTGATGAGTTGGATGATCAAGCGCTATCCCGGGATCGGCATCACCGACGACACGCTGACGCCGGTCGTAGCCGAATGCGACGACAGTCGGCTGAACGACAGCCAGGGACGGCACGTGTCGGAGCAGGACGTGATGGCCGCGCTGGACGGCGCCGCGACCGGTCCTGTGGCCGAGGGGGCTGTAGGAGCCGGAACCGGCATGGTGTCGTATGGCTTCAAGGGCGGGATCGGCACGTCGTCCCGCAGGCTCTCTCAGGAGGACGGCGGCTATACCGTCGGCGTCCTCGTCAATGCCAATCACGGGCGTCGGGAAGAACTGACGGTGGCCGGCGTGCCGGTGGGGCGACTCTATAAAGGCGAGAGCAAGGCATCGATCGGGGCCGAAGGTTCGATCATCGTGATCATCGCCACGGACGCGCCGCTGGACAGCCGTCAATTGGGCCGGTTGGCCAAGCGGGCTGCGTTGGGGCTGGCGAGGACCGGTTCCACCGCCCGGCACGGCAGCGGTGATTTCATGCTGGCCTTTTCGACGGGGAATACGATTCCTCATTATCCGAAAGAACAGACCTTCGCCATGACCCATTTGTCCGATGCGCATATCAATCCATTGCTGAGCGCGACTGTCGAAGCCACGGAAGAGGCGATTCTCAACGCCTTGACGATGGCGACGACAACGGTGGGGCGTGACGGCCATCGCGTCGAGGCCATCTCCCTGACAGCGCTGCGCGCGTTGCTGCCTGCGGCGAAGTAACAACCCGGGTTATACGGTCTTGCATTTCCCGGAAGGGGCTGCCTATGCTTGTGACAGAAACACAACATCCAACGGACCACAAGGGGACACGGATCATGGCTGAGTATCAAATGGGTGGCGGGCTTAAACAGATGACCGCCATCGACAAAACGCAGGCCTTCTCCGAGTTTTTAAAAAACCGACTGGTCCTGGCACTGGAGGCGGAAGACCCCACCGAATTGCATTACCTGCTGGCACAACTCGACGACTACCATTCCTACATGTGGCGGTATCACAAGAAGCTGCAAGCCGAACGGGGCGATCGGGCCAATCTTCCCGGATAACGGGAACGGGTGCG
>JANOEZ010000317.1:0-2303 GCA_031413335.1 Nitrospirota bacterium | reverse complement strand
CTGCTGACCGTCATCGAGGCGCCGCGCGCGCGCATCGAACGGCTGATTGCACGGCACGAAGCCCTGCAGCATTATTATCATCACGAGTGGGTGCACCTGGTCGCGTTGGATCCGGCAGACGGGATGTGGTATCGCTATCTGCCGTCCGGTACATGGAGCCCGGTCGCGCCCGTTCAGGTATAATGAGTTCGAGGCCGAGAAAAGGAGTTCAGACATGGGCGAATTGACGTTACATCCGATGAAGGAAATCCGCGTGGTGGTTTCGGGAGAGCACCGGGTCTTTGTGACGGAACTGCTGGATAAGATTCAGGCCAGCGGGTACACGATCATCGGCAACATCTCCGGCAAGGGTCACCATGGTCTGCGCGAAGCCCACTTCATGTTCAGCGAGCAGGAGAGCCAGGTTATGATCATGGCGGTGGTGCCCGCGGATAAAGTGGAGCCGATCCTGGCCGGGCTGCGGCCGCTGTTCGAGCGGCACTCGGGCGTGATGTTCGTCTCCGACGTGGCCGTGAGCCGGCAGGAGTATTTCGGCAAGTAAGGATCGGTTCGTGACCCGTCGCGTCATCTGTGCCTAACCCCTTGAGAATCAGGCCTCTGGGAGGCCTTTTGCTTGACGCTGCGCGCGCGGCGGCTTTATAGTACAGCCTCCTTCTGAGAGGCGCGCGCGACGTGACTGCAACAGGACCCAGACTCTTAGAGAAGCTCGACGGCCAACCGTGGGACATCGAGGCTTACGTCCGCACCGGCGGGTACGAGGCCTGGAAAAAGTGTCTCACGGGGATGAGCCGCGAGGACGTCGTCAATGAGCTGAAGAAATCCGGCCTCCGCGGGCGCGGCGGCGCGGGATTTCCGACCGGCATCAAGTGGGATAAAATCATCCGTCATCGGACGCCGGAACACTATTTTGTCTGCAATGCCGGCGAGCACGAGCCGGGCACGTTCAAAGATCGCTACCTGCTCAAGCACTACCCGCATCAATTGCTGGAAGGCTGCCTGATCGCCGCCCACACGGCGCAAGCGAAAGCCTCCTTCATCTATATCAACCACGATTACAACGAAGAGCGGAAAAATCTGGAGCAGGCGATTGTCCAAGTCAAAGCCAGGGGGCTGATGGGCAGGAATATTCTCGGCACGGGCGTGGATCTGGAGATTGAATTGTTCACCGGCATGGGCAGCTACGTGGCGGGCGAGGAAACCGCGATGCTGGAGTCTATGCAGGGCCGGCCGGCCATGCCGCGGCAGAAGCCGCCGTTCTATCCGACCGACTTCGGGCTCTACGGAAAACCGACGCTGGTCAACAACGTCGAAACGCTCTGCAATATTCCCCGCATTCTTCATAAAGGCGCGAGCTGGTTCATGCAGGTGGGGACGGAAAAGTGCCCCGGCACGATGTTGTTTTCGCTCAGCGGAGCGGTGAACAAGCCGGGCGTCTACGAAATGCCGATGGGGACGCCGCTGCGCCGGCTGATCGACGAGTGCGGGGGGGGCGTGCCGGGCGGCCGCAAGGTGAAGGCGGTGTTTCCCGGGGGGCCGTCGTTTTCGATGGTGACGGCCGATCAACTGGACCTGCCGATGGAGTTTGACGCGCTCAAGAAAGCCGGCACCGGCCTGGGGTCGGCCGGCGTGATCGTCGTGGACGATGCGACTTGCATGGTCGCCCAGACGCTCAAGTTTTCCAATTTCTTCAAGAACGAGAGCTGCGGCCAATGCCCGCCCTGCCGTATGGGGACGATCAATCTGGAAACGCTCATGACCAAGATCGAACAGGGCGAGGGGACGCAGAAGGACCTCGACAGCCTGCTGCAGCTCTGCGGGTTCGTGAAGGGCACCGGCTATTGCACGCTGGTGACCGGCGCGGCCGTCCTGGTCCAGAGCAGCCTCAAGCTGTTTCGACGCGAGTTTGAGGAACACATCACGCTTAAGCGGTGCCCCTATCAGCCTGCGCCAGCCGGCGCAGGCGCTGTCAGCTGACAGTTATCAGCCATCAGCTTGTTATGCCCAAGGTGACGTTTCTCCATCCTGAAGGGAAAAGCGGGGACGTGCCCGACAATCTGTCGTTGCTGGAAGCGGCGGAGCAGTTGGGATTCCCGTTGAATCATGATTGCGGCGGCAATGCCTCGTGCACGACCTGCCGGGTGGAAGTCCAGAGCGGCGGCGAGCATCTGTCGGAAATCGAATTTGACGAGCAGGATTTATTGGACCGCGAGGCGCTGTCCGAGCCCTGGCACCGATTGGGCTGCCAGGCGCGCATCCACGGCGACGTGATCGTGCGGGTGCCGGAGAAGAAATGGGAAGCGCCG
>JANOEZ010000316.1:0-2043 GCA_031413335.1 Nitrospirota bacterium | reverse complement strand
TCCGTAGGCGCTTGGCCCGCGTCCCTCCGCCCCCCCCAATAGTCAGGAACCCAAAGAACATATTCCCTGCAACTCTTGCCGACGCGGACTCAAGTGGGTTACAGTGCGGGGGAATTTGCACGATGATTTCTGACATCGTGTCACCCATAAAAGATTACGGAGACCACCTTGGCTGAAGATCGATCCCATGAGCGGGCGCACCCGAGACGAAAGATCTACATGACATGCGAGGTCGATCGTGGAGATCGCGTGTTTTCCGGCAGGATCATCGATACCTCCCTGAACGGCATCGGCATCATGCTTCCCGAGGGCGGCGAATCACTCAAAGGGAAGGTCCGTGTCCACATTACGCCGGCCCATCCATCGTCGAGTGAAGCTCCCGAAGAAATCAGGTTGTCGGCGCTACCGGCCTATCTCAAACCCATGACCAAGGGGCACCATGTCGGATTCAGGATCGTGCAGATAGAAAGTGGCGAGGCGGAATGGAAGCGTCTGTGCGCGACGGCATGACGAGAAGCGCGCGCACTGACCGTTCCCTTCCTGGGTCGCGCGCATGAGCCCGGCATGCGCGTCTTTCTCCTGACCTTTCTGCTCCTCCTCTCTTCCTGTTCCTCCTCCCTCCACATTGTCACCGACGGCTCGGCCAAGCGCCTCCCGCAGAAAAACACACGCGTAGCAGTTTGGGGCCTGCGTCCCGTGGTCACCAACACCGTTGTCACATGGCTTCGACAAAAGGGCCTGGCCGTTATGGAGCCGGCGGAACTTCAGCAGGCGTTCGACAAGGAACATATCCGCGCCAGTCGCTCGTTCGAGGATGAGCGGAACGCAGTTCGTCTGGCTAAGCAGATGAACGTTGCACTGGTGATCTTCACACAGAGCGCCCTCGGCGAGACCGTCGTGAGCGGCATGAGCAGCACCACAGCCTCCGCGCCGTTTCCGGGCTCCGTACCCACCACGTTTTCCAGCGCATCCGTCGCAATCCGGGGCGTCGAGGTCGTGTCGGGCGAGCTGGTCTTCAGCGCAACCGCCAAATACCCGCAACAATTGACCCCCGCCGGACCGGATACGCTGGCCGTGCTGGCCTGCCGGGCGCTGGAAACCGCCTGGGGCCTCAACCCGCCCGGCGAGCAGGCCCTCTCGCCCGATGACGGCTGCTGACGCGGATTTCCCCCCAAATCTTGCCCAAACAAACACAAATGCGTTACAGTGCAGTGGGTTGGAACAACTCGTCGGGCTCCGCCCCAACGAAAGGAACTGCCGATGCCACGGGTTCTCGCTTGTGCCTGGATCTTGCTGGTCGCCTCCTCTGTCGCGCTCGCCGGCGATCTCACCCCGAAGCAACAGAAGATGCAGGACTGTAATACCGATGCCCGCGCCAAGGGCTTGCGAGGCGATGAGCAGCAGAAGTTCATGTCCGCCTGTCTCTCTGCTAAAGTGCCGGAGAACAAAGGGGCCGCGCAGCCGGTCAAGAAACGATAATGCGCGTACGACATTCATGAGCGTCTGTCTGCCCTCAAAGTAAACGTACGATGCCGAAACCGTCTTCCCAGTCTCCGGACTTTCAGTTGATCGCAACGACCGTCGGCGTAGCCGCCGCGGTCTTTCTCATCGACCTCTTTTTCCCCCGTGGCGTCGCGATCGGCATGCTCTACGCGATCCCGGTGTTGCTGGCGGCCCGCTCGCAGCAGCCTCGGTTTACCTTTATCTTCGCAGCCGCCTGCACGGTCCTGGCCGTCCTCGGCTATATCTTTTCCGCTCCCAGCGCAATTCCATGGATGGTCCTGACCAACCGGATCCTCTCGATCACCGTGCTCTGGGGGGTCGCTCTTCTCTCCTTGCAACATCTGAAAGCAACAGAACGGATTAATCTCCTTCACGACCTCCTGCCGATGTGCGCCTCGTGTAAAAAAATACGCGACGACAAGGGCTACTGGAGCCAGGTCGAGGTCTACGTGCGCGAGCGCTCGGATGCCGAGTTCTCGCACGGCATCTGCCCCGAGTGCATGAAGACGCTTTACGGGAGATGAGCGCCTGGCCGCGGAA
>JANOEZ010000315.1:0-1037 GCA_031413335.1 Nitrospirota bacterium | reverse complement strand
AGCAATGCCTTGAGCACACCGGCCCATTCTGCTATAACCCGGCCACCCTTAAAACAGGAGGTCAGTATGCGCACCAGTTTCGTGTCGTCAATCCGTTCCGCAGCCATCGCCGTCTGCTTCCTGACCGGTCTGCTGTTCACGGCACCGTACCTCCATGCCGACGAAGCCGGCATCGAGGTGAACGAGCCCGCCTGGATCGGCAAGACGCTCGAACACCAGATGGGTAAACGCGTGAAGCTGAAATTACGCTCCGGGCAGGAAATTGAAGGCATGGTCGCGAAAGTGGGCGCACACGCCGTGCACGTGGCCCAACTGGCCGGGATGGATTTCTACGACGCCGCCGTCCGCCTGGACGACGTCAGCGCCGTGGTCGTCAAAGCACGGAATAAATAGCCGAACCGTTCATGCTGGTTACGCCGGCACGAATGTCAGCGCCGCCGAGTTGATGCAATAGCGCAGGCCCGTGGGCTTGGGCCCGTCCGGAAAGATATGGCCCTGGTGTCCATCGCACCGCGCGCAGTGGACCTCGGTCCGCGTCTGAAAGAACTTGCGATCGACGGTGGTGCCGACGACCCGTGGATCGATCGGCTGCCAGAAGCTCGGCCAGCCGGTGCCGCTGTCGAACTTCTGCTCGGATGAAAAGAGCGGCAGATCGCAGCCGGCGCAGTGATACAGGCCGGCAGCGTGGTTGTCGTGATACTGGTTGGTAAAGGGCCGCTCGGTCCCTTCGTGGCGGAGCACGTCGAACTGTTCCGCCGTCAGCCCGGCTTTCCACTCCGCTTCGCTTTTCGCCACCTTCTTGATCGGATCGGGGATCGCCGACTTGGGCACGGCTTTCGCGGTTTTCTGGTCCATGGCGCCTTCCTTTCTGTGGATACCACTTCGTCGGGGACACTGCGGCTTCCTTACACCCTACGCCAATCCCCGTTGAACGGATTGACGGCCTATGATACCTCTCCTTCCATGCCGAATCCACCCACCAGCAAACCCAGGGTCTGGCTGTCCTGGAGCAGCGGGAAGGACAGTGCCTGGACGCT
>JANOEZ010000314.1:0-8037 GCA_031413335.1 Nitrospirota bacterium | reverse complement strand
GCAAGCCGAGCTTCTTGCAGACATACTCTTCGACTTCGGGCCCCTGATGCGCGAAGGTGCCCATCGCGCCGGACAACTTGCCGACGGCAATTTCCTTGTGGACGAGACGCAGCCGGTCCCGATGGCGTTTGGTTTCCTCGTACCAGATGGCCAGCTTGAAGCCGAAGGACACCGGCTCGCCGTGGATGCCGTGCGAGCGGCCGACCATGAGCGTGTCGCGATGCTCGAACGCGCGCTTCTTCAGCACCGAGAGCAGGACTTCCAGATCGAGCAGGATGAGATCCAGCGCCTCGCTCATCTGGACGGCCAGCGAAGTATCCACAATGTCGGAGGAGGTCAGGCCCGTATGCAGGTAGCGAACGTCCTTACCGACCGGCTTGGCGAGGGATTCGAGAAATGCGATGACGTCGTGCTTGGTGACTTGCTCGATGGCGGCGATGCGGTCCGGATCGATCTTCGCCTTGCGACGGATTTTGGCGGCGACTCCGCGCGGGACTTCTCCGGCCTTTTCGAGCGCCTCGCAGGCCAGCAGCTCGACCTCGAGCCAGATCTCGTACTTGCGTTTGAGATCCCACACGGCTGCCATGCGTGGAAGCGTATAACGCTCGATCACTTCCCCGCCTCCGCCAATTCGGCGCGTTTGTCGGCCAGCCGCGGATCGTCCTTGAGGACCTTGTCGAGGATGCCATTCACGAACCGCTTGGTTTCGTCGTCGGCAAACTGCTTGGCCAGTTCGATCGCCTCGTTCACCGTCACCTTGGCCGGCACATCCGGCAGCCACAACAATTCATAGAGCCCGATGCGAAGAATGTTCCGGTCCACGATGGGCATGCGTCCGATTTTCCAATTGACGGCCAGCGTGCCGATCAGCGCATCCACTTCAGCATGACGCGCCATCACGCCTTCGACGATCTGTTCGGCAAACTCGCGCACGTCGGGAGCGGTAGGATGCTGCGCCCAGTAATCCGCCAGCCAATGTTCCGTGGACCGGTGAATGTCCCACTGAAAAAGAAGTTGCAGCGCGCAGATTCGGGATTGGCGGCGAATACCCATGGGCGCGTGCTCAATCGACTGCCATCACGATCATTTCTTGCGTTTCTTCGCGGGACGGGCGGCCGGCTTGCTCTTCACAGACTTGCCGTTGCCACCATGCAACTGCCGCATCAAGTCAGCCATCTGCACGGCGGTGCGGGCCGCCTCCGAGCCGCGGTTACGCTCCGGCTCGCCGGACCGCTCCAGGGCCTGCTTGCCGGTATCCGTCGTCAGGACGCCAAAAATGACCGGCACCGCCGATTCCATCGCCGCCCGGGCGATGCCCCGGCTGGTTTCCGTACTGATGAATTCGAAATGCGGAGTCTCGCCGCGGATAATGGCGCCCAGGCAGATGACGGCGTCATAACGGCCGGACTTTCCGAACTCCCTGGCCACCAGCGGAATCTCATACGCGCCCGGAACATAGACCACGTCGATCGCGTCCTTGTCCGCACCGGCTTCAACCAGCACATCCATCGCGCCGGCCAGCAGCCGGCTCGTGACGAATTCGTTGTACTTGCTGACAATGATGCCGAACCGGCATCCCTTGGCGTCTAACTTTCCTTCCAGCGTTGCCATAACGATTTCGCCGCTCCTTAAATGAGAAGTTCGCGATCAGACTTTGTTCAACAGGTGGCCCATCTTGTTTTTCTTGGTCCGCAAATATTTCTCGTTTGCCGCGCGCGGCGCGATCTCGATCGGCACCCGCTCCACGACTGTCAATCCGTACCCCTCGATGCCGACGATCTTGCGCGGATTGTTGGTCAACAGCCGGATCTGGCGCAATCCCAGATTGACGAGAATCTGGGCGCCGATCCCGTAATCCCGCAAATCCGGCTTGAACCCGAGCTTGAGATTGGCCTCGACCGTGTCGTGGCCCTCGTCCTGCAGCTTGTACGCCTTCAGCTTGTTGATCAACCCGATCCCGCGGCCCTCCTGATTGAGATACAGCAGAACCCCGCTCCCTTCCTTCTGAATCATCTCGAGCGCCCGATGCAGCTGATCACGGCAGTCGCACCGCAGCGAACCGAACACGTCGGCGGTCAGGCAGCCTGAATGCACGCGCACCAGCATCGAATGGGCCGGATCCACACGCCCCTTCATCAGCGCGACGTGCGTGCCCCCGTCCACTTCGTTTTCAAAGACGATCGTCTCGAACTCTCCAAACGTCGTCGGCAGCCTCGCCGCCGCCACCCGCTTCACGAACGTCTCGCGGCGCATGCGATGTTCGATCAGCGCCTTGATCGTCACCATGACCAGCTTGTGTGTCTTGGCGAACTCGGCCAGCTCGGGCACGCGGGCCATGGTGCCGTCCTCGTTCATGATCTCGCAGATCACGCCGGCCGGCGCGAGGCCGGCAAGCCGTGAGAGGTCCACGGAGCCTTCCGTTTGGCCGGCGCGCTTGAGTACCCCACCCTTCTGCGCCTTGAGCGGAAAAATATGTCCCGGCCGCGCTAAATCGGAGGGTTTGCACTTCGGATCGACGGCGGTGTGAATGGTGGTGGCCCGGTCTGCGGCTGAAATGCCGGTCGTAATATTGCGGCTCGCATCGATCGACACCGTAAACGCAGTGCCAAATAACGCCGTATTCACCGGCGCCTGCGGTGGCAGTTGCAACTCGTCGACACGCTCCGGCGTCAGCGCCAGGCAGATCAGCCCACGCGCATGCTTCGCCATGAAATTGATCGCGGCGGGCGTGACCTTCTCGGCCGCCATGACCAGATCGCCTTCGTTCTCGCGATCCTCGTCGTCGACAAGAATGACGAAACCGCCCTTCTTGATTTCCTTGATGGCTTCTTCGATTGTATTGAACGGCGATGCCATGTTTCTGCCCGGTTTTGGAGAGGAGAGAGATTCGATAAGTGCTTAATATATAATACGTTTTGAGCCTGACTGTCAACGAGGAAACCGTCTCCCGCTTTGTTCTTGGACCGGTTCCGTTTATAATCCCCCGTGATCTGCATGGCACAAGAACCCCGCAAACGCGACGACGACGCCCTCAACGCAGACGACGACTCTCCGCGAGCCGTCACGCCGGAACTCGTGGAGAATCTGTTCGAGAACAAATCCGCCCGCCCCGCCGCCGATGCCTCCACCGCCGTCGCGCCGATCACCACCCTGCAGCGATACCTGGCCGAAGTCCGCCGGTACCCGTTCCTGTCGAAGGACGAGGAGCTCGCGCTCTTCCGCGACTACCAGACGACGGACAACCGCGAAGCCGCCGTTAAATTGATCCTCTCGAATCTCCGCGTGTCCGTCTCGATTGCCGCGGAGTATCTGCACTCCGGCGCCGACCACATGGACCTGATCCAGGAAGGCAACGTCGGCTTGATGCAGGCGATCAAGAAGTTCGACCCGGCGAAGAATGTCCGGTTCCACGCCTATGCGGCCTGGTGGGTGCGCGCCTATATCCTGCGCTATCTGCTGAACACCTACCGGCTGGTCAAGATCGGCACGACCCAGGACCAGCGCAAGCTCTTCTACAATCTGCGCAAGGAAAAGGCCAAGCTCGAACGGGAAGGCTTTGCGCCCGACGCCAAGCTGCTGGCCGACCGGCTCAACGTCAGCGAGCGCGATGTCGTTGAAATGGACCAGCGCATGGGCAGTTGGGAAGTGTCGCTCGATCAGCCGCTGACGCAGGAGAACGACAGCGGCACCTTGCTCGATATTCTCCCCGCGCAGGAGGTTCCGGCCGACGAGCAACTGGCGAGTCTGCAGCTCCGCCGTCTCTTCAGGAAGAAGCTGGCCGAATTCAGCAAGACGCTGGCCGAACGCGACGAGGATATTCTCAGAAACCGCATCCTGTCCGAAACACCGGTCACCCTGGAAGGCCTGGGCCAGAAGTATGGCATTACCAAGGAACGTACCCGCCAACTGGAAGCCCGCCTGATCAACCGCCTCCGGGACTATATTAAAAAGGATGTGGCAGACTTTGACCATCTTCGCTCGTAAGTTATAAGCGCAATAATATCAATAACTTATAGCTATCAAGAAACATCCACCTCGGCAAAGAAAACCTCCTCCCTCCCCTTGACTCAGGCAGGAAAGGCGCTATCTCCCCTCTTGTTCTTTGTGATAGCTTCGAGCGTTCCGAGCCCATCACAATCATAGAACGTCACTCATCACCAGCAAGGAGGAGCAGCGTTATGTCATCGGCAACGAAGGAAAAGAAAGAGTCCAAGGCCGCCAAGGGCTTCCAGCCACTCGGCGACCGCGTGTTTGTCACCTACACGGAAGAAATGGATCGGACGGCAGGCGGCATCTACGTGCCGGATTCGGCCAAGGAAAAGCCGCAGCGGGGCAGCGTGCAGGCCATCGGCAAGAAGGTCGAGCACGTCAAGGTCGGCGACCAGGTGCTCTTCGATAAATACTCAGGCAGCAAGCTGAAAATCGACGACGAAGACTGCCTGATCCTCAAGGAAGAAGACATCCTGGGCGTGTTCTCTCACTAATCACTCACACACACGATCACGCGTTTTAAGGAGGCATTCACATGGCAAAGCAGTTGTTGTATGGCGATACGGCGCGAGCCGCGATTCTGAGAGGTGTCAACCAGTTGGCCAATGCCGTGAAGGCGACGCTGGGCCCCAAGGGCCGCAATGCGATTCTCGATAAGAAGTTCGGCGCGCCGACCATCACCAAGGACGGCGTCACCGTGGCGAAGGAAATCGAGCTCAGGGACCCCTACGAGAACATGGGCGCGCAACTCGTCCGCGAGGTCGCCAGCAAGACCAGCGACACAGCGGGCGACGGAACGACCACCGCGACGGTGCTGGCGCAGGCCATCTACCGCGAGGGCGCCAAAAACATCACGGCCGGCGGCAACCCGATGGAAATCAAGCGCGGGATCGACCGGGCCGTTGAAGCCGTGGTGACCGAGCTCAAGAAGATCAGCAAGCCCTGCCAGGCTAAGACAGAGATTGCCCAGGTCGGGACGATCTCGGCCAATAACGACAAGACCATCGGCGATCTGATCGCCGAGGCGATGGAGAAGGTCGGCAAGGACGGCGTCATCACCGTTGAGGAAGCCAAGTCCATGACGACCTCGCTGGACGTGGTTGAGGGCATGCAGTTCGACCGCGGCTACATCTCCCCCTACTTCGTCACCAACGCCGAGCGGATGGAAGTCTCCGTGGAGGAGCCGCTCATTCTTATCAACGAAAAGAAAATCAGCACCATGAAGGACCTCCTGCCCCTGCTCGAGCAGGTGGCCAAGTTGGGTCGTCCGCTGGTGATCGTCGCCGAGGAAGTGGAAGGCGAAGCGCTGGCGACCCTGGTCGTGAACAAGCTGCGCGGCACGCTGAACGTGGCGGCCGTGAAGGCCCCGGGCTTCGGCGACCGCCGCAAGTCCATGCTGGAGGACATTGCCATCCTCACCGGCGGCCAGGTGATCTCGGAAGATCTCGGCCTGAAGCTCGAGAACGTCAAGCTGACGGATCTCGGCCGGGCGAAGCGCGTGACGATCGACAAGGACAACACCACGATCGTCGAGGGTCATGGCGATCCGAAGAAGATCGAGGCCCGCGTGAAGCAGATCAAGGCCCAGGTTCAGGAGACCACCTCGGACTATGACCGGGAGAAACTCCAGGAGCGTCTGGCCAAGATCGTCGGCGGAGTGGCCGTCATCAATGTCGGCGCCGCGACCGAGACCGAAATGAAGGAAAAGAAAGCCCGCGTCGAAGACGCGCTGCACGCCACCAAGGCGGCAGTCGAAGAGGGCATCGTGCCCGGCGGCGGTGTGGCGCTGCTGCGCTGCGTCTCGGCGCTGGAGAACCTGAAAGGCATCCCGGCCGAACAGATGGTGGGCGTCACCATCGTGAAGCGCGCGCTGGAGGAGCCGATCCGGCAGATCGTCGAGAACGCCGGCGTCGAGGGTTCGGTCGTGGTGGACAAGGTCCGCCAGGAGAAGACCTCGAGCTTCGGGTTCAACGCGGCGACTGAAGAGTATGTGGACATGCTGAAAGCCGGCATCATCGATCCGACGAAGGTCACGCGCTGCGCGCTGCAGAACGCGGCCAGCGTGGCGGGCCTGATGCTGACGACCGAAGTCATGATCACCGAGTAGCCGGAAGAGAAGAAGGAATCGGCCGGTGGTGGTGGCCACGGACACAACCACGGCGGTGGCATGGAAGGCATGTACTAAGAAGAGAGCTCATAGCGAATAGCTAGTAGCTTGAGACAAGAACCCCGGTCGGCTTTACCGCCGACCGGGGTTCTTCTTTTCGTCTTCTTGCTACCAGCTGTTCGCTACTCGCTTTGGCTGCGGGCGGCCTTGACGAGCGCGGATCGCGCCGGAGCATCGAACAGATTTTTGAAAATACGGTGCACGTTCGCCGTGTGCCGGCGATGGTCGGCCAGAAACTTCCGCCCTGCCGCCCGCCGATCCGTGGCATCGTAGCCGAGCCGGATGGCGCAACGCGCCAGTTCGTCGGATGATTCAGGCAGCGCATGGGTTTGCAAATCATGCACCATCTGGAGCTTGTGCTCGACGTCCCGCAGAAAGACATAGGCCTTTCCCAAAGCCGCCCGGTCCGTGGACGAGAGAAACTTGTGGCGGGCCAGCTTGTCTAACGCCCCCATTGTGCTGCGGTCCCGGATGTCAGGCAGCCTGCCGCCGCAAAGAATCTGCGCCGCCTGCACGATAAACTCGATTTCTCGGATGCCGCCCCGTCCCAGTTTGACGTTCCGGCGCTCCTGCCCCCGGTCAGCCATTTTGGCGTCGATCATGTCCTTCACGGCCTTGACCTGGGCGATCACCGCCGCAGGCTCGCTCCCAGCCCGATCGAATACAAAGGCATTGATCCGATTGAGAAACGCCTGGCCGACTACACGGTCGCCGGCCACCGGCCAGGCCTTCAGCAGCGCCATCCGTTCCCACTGTTCGCCCCGCGTCCGATAGTATTGCTCATACCGATCGAGCGATCGGGCCAACTGACCGGTCGCGCCTTCGGCACGGAGCCGCAGGTCCACCCGGAAGACGTGGCCTTCCTGCGTGACGTCCGCCAGGGCTTTCGTGATCTCGCGTGACAGTCGCTCAAAGTATTCCTCGTTGGAGATGGTTTGACTCGATTCTTTGGCGCCTGGGCGACCAGCCCACGCTGTTGTGCCGTTCTCGGAATCATAGACAAACAGCACATCCACGTCGGAACTGTAGTTCAACTCCCCGCCGCCGAGCTTTCCCATCGCGATGATGGCAAAGCCAGTTTCGACCAGCCGCCCGTTGATATCTTTATGGCACGGCTTGCCATACTCTTGATTCAATCCGGCATCGGCAACCTCATAGGCAGCCTGGATCAACACGCAGGCCAGGTCCGTCAAGGCTGCGGTTGTCTCCGGCACATCCGCGTGTGTGAGCAGATCCCGCACGCCAATCCGAAGTGTCTCCCGCCTTCGGAACCGCCGCAGCGCGTCCAACTGAAGCTCCGCCGCCTTGACGTTCGACAGCATCATGCGTAGCGACGCTGCCAGCATCTCGCGGGACGGCCGCCGCGTCAATACTTGCTGTTCGGCCAGCCAGTAGACCAGCAGCGGGTCGCGAATCAATGTCTGGGCCATGGACGGGCTGTTCCCGAAGATCGTGCACAGCACATCCAGCATGCGCGGGTTGCCGCCGAGATATTCGAGGAGCTGGTTTCGATTGAGGCCGGCCTGGAGAAAGCGCTCCCAGTGATTCAGCCCCTGATCCGGTTCAGCGGTCCGGGCGAGCAAGGCCAGCAATTCGCCGAGAATGCTAGCCAGGAGCCGCCGCGTGCGGGGCTCGCCGGCCATGGACTGCAAATTGGCATCGGCCAGTTTGAGGTCCGTCAGCCCATAGGGCGCCAGCAACCTGGCAACCGCAGCCGGCGTCAGGCCGGATGCCAGCAGGAGCGGCGACGGATCATGGCCCCTGCCTGCGGCAGAACCTGTGCGGGAACGCCGCGAGCGCGGGGATGGAATGCGTGCCATGGACCGACATTATACCGGCGTCGCCTGCATTATTCATGGGGGTTCGTGACGAACCCGCTG
>JANOEZ010000313.1:0-5154 GCA_031413335.1 Nitrospirota bacterium | reverse complement strand
CGGATACTGCCCTCAATGTAGATCCGCAGCATGTCGAGACGGTTCACGATGCCTTCGGCATTCAGCAAGCCTTGGCGAATGCCGGAGATCCAGGCGGCGCGGAGATTGGGGTCGAGCTGCCCGTTCGGCATGAGTGGCGGGGCCAACTTGTCATACCCGTTCATGGCGTCACGCAGCTGGCGTGGCCCGGTGACGCACAGCTCGCTCAATTCCCGAAACCAGCCGGCCACGGGTGCGGGCAGGGGAACTGCCGTCTTCGCCTGGAGTGACAGGAGCCGGTCCATGAACGGCTGGTAGGTCGCGGCAATGGCCTGCTCTTGTTTCGTGAGCCACTCTTTGGCCTGCTCATAGTGCGCCGGGCCGATTTCTTGGCGCATCGCGTCCACGATCTCCTGATGCAGCGTGCGGCGGCGGGCGAGGTCGGCGGGGAGTCGGCGTTCGGCTTCGTCCAAGACATTCATGTCAGTACCCTCCATGGTTGGTGTTAATGTCGGCCAGCGCGTCGAGGAATCGCAGCGCCGCCGTCTCTCCTGCTGGGCCGTAGTGCTGGCGAATCGTGGCCCCCAGATCGTCAAACACGTCGCCCCAGCCCTCGCCCCCGAACAACTGCTGAGCGGTCGCCCGCACGCCGGAGAATCGGGCCTCATAGTGCGGTCCCCATTCCTGCCGCAGCGGGGTGAGAATGACCTCGTTCCGTGCGCGGATCTCGGCGTGTTCGGGCGTCTCGCCCGGCTGGGTCGGGACCGGCCCCCCGATGGACACCGACTCAGGCGTGTGCGAGAGAGTCGTCGGATAGGCTTGTTTGTAGAGCCCATCAATGTAGGCCTCCGCAGCGGGATCGCGCCGTTTGAACTGTTCAAACATGGGGTGCGTCGGATCGCTCATGATCTTCCCGTACTCTTCGCGGGCCTGGAGGCCTGCCGGGATGGGCGTGGCGTCGGATGCCGTCATCACGTTGCCGCTGTCTCCGACTGACACAGTGAAGTCCATCGTGTCCTCCTTAATTGACGCTGTCGTCGGTTGTTTCAATCCATGCGCCTTCCCCCCGTTGGGTGGGCGACATATACCGCTGAAACCGCGCAATGATCGCGCCGGTGGCATTGCGCCCGGCATGGGCATTCACCCACACCTTCGCCACGATCTGGGCCGTACATCGAGTTTCCGCTGCGCTGAGGGAGGCAAAGCTGGCCATGAGATACTCCTTTCGTGAATCGGTTACGCGCCAGTTGGCTGTCCGGCTTTCAGGTTCCATTTTGTGGTCAACTCGGCAAGCTGGACTTCGGTGTCCCGCTTCAGTTGTTCCACGGCAGCCAGATCGGCCCGTGCCGTGCTCAAAGAGGCCTCAAGGGCGTGTTGCTTGGCCTGATGTTCCTCATCGAGTCGGGCATGTCGCCGTTGAAGCATTTGAAAATCTCCGTCAAGTTTGGCAAATGAGGCTCGCAAGGCGGCCACGTCCGACTCTAGTGCGGCCTTGTGCTGCGTCACGGGCTCCAGGGCCGTGTTCGCGGCCATCGCCGATTCCAACACGTCGGCCAGTTTGGCGCGGGCGCTGCGCCAATTGCGTTCCTCTTCTTCGTCCTTCTTCAACACGGCCAGGGCCTGATTGAAATTCATCATGTCGTCTCCTTCCAATTATGGGGTGAGTGTGGCGTCATACTGCTGCCGTGATTGCGGATCGCCCACAACGGCATAGGCGTGATTGATCTGTGCCATGGCGGCTCCCGTCTCACTGCCGGACAGATCGGGATGCTGTCGCTTTGCGGCGGCGCGATACGCGGACTGGATCTCGTCGGCAGTCGCGGTGCGAGACACCCCGAGCGTGTCGTAGTGTGTGGGGAGGGCGAGTCGATGCCTCGCCCGTCGCAGCGCGAGGGCTTCCGCCGAAAACAGCGTCGTCAGCCGGTCGAGTTCCTCGACGGTGATGGACCCCGCCAGGATGGAGTAGCCGGATCGGACCTGGAGCTGCGCGTCGGTGCCTGTGCGCGTCAGCGTGAGGGTGAGGGGTTCGAGGGGCATATTCGGGGTTCCTTTCTTACCGAGGCTCGGTGAAGACGCCGAGGTCAACGGTGGAGTCACGCGGCGCATGAGGATCAAGCGAGAATTGCATTTCGACGTTCAACGGGCCGGGGGTCGGCACCTCCATGAGGTCGCTCCCGAGGAGCCACGCAAACACGTAGGCTGCGGCATCCCCGACATCGGCCCATGGCGCGTTCGGCTTCTTCGGCACTCGATCGATTTGATCTCCGGGCAACACCTCATAGACCCATTTGGTCTCGAAGGTTTGCACGAGCAACTCGGTGTCCGGTCCCGGCGAGATTTGCAACGGGACGCGCCCGTGCTCATGCCTGGGAGCCAGCACTTTCTTGATCGCTTCGCGGCGCGGGGGCCAACGCGTTGCGCCTTTCACGATTCTTCCCCCGAGCTTCCCCAGAATCATGGTTTCTGCGCTTTCGTGAATGGTCGCTTGCCCCGCTGTGGACATATTCGGATCGCAGCAATGCACCAAGCTCATACCGCCGTCGGCCAACGCCCAGGGACAATGGGTTTGTAGCCAGCCATACAATTCACGCTCAATGAGTTCGGCGACTCCAGCCGGGCGCAAATTCAAGGCGGCAAACACCACGAGTTGCCCGTTCCAATTTTGTCCGATCACGCAACTCGGTGAATGTCCCGAATCCCAGCCGAGCCCGACGAGATAGGACGGATTGGGATGGAGTGGAAACCGGGCCACATGCACGCGCCGATCAAATCCCTCTGCGACGGGGAGCCCTTGCGGGAGGGCGACCCACTCGCCATCGACGAGGCGGCGCTGTTGTTCGGGACTATTCGCAAAGGCTCGGCGCTGTTCGGCGATGCGCTCAGGGCTCAACCGATCCGTCCCCGGCACCGTGACGGCCACGCAGCCGGGCTGGCCTGGCGAAACGAACCGCTTATAGACCCAACTCGTCACCGGGTCAGACGGGTTGCAGGTGGAGAGCATCACGGGGCGCGGCGTCGGCAGCGAGATCGACGAGACCGCCAGGGTGTACTTGTCCTCTTCAATCCCTTTGGTATCGTTGAGCGAGGCCGTCAATTCTTCGGCCCATCCAATATGGCACCGCGTCTTCAGCCGCTCCGCCGCTGCATCTTCATAGGCGCCGACCGCATCGGCCACGACGAATTCCACATTCCCTAGCGACAACACGGCTTCACGTCGATCATTCCGCAGGGCCCACACGCTACCCCAGAATGTTTCTTCCAGACTCCTCCCCATCTTCATCGAAAACGACACCAAGGACTCATTGACTAACAAACAGCGCAAGGGGAGCGGGAACCCGCCCCGATCATGGAACTCGGCCAGGATCGCCACGGCTGCCGGAGCCGCCTGGCTCTTGCCGCTTTCGCGGGGTCCAGCCCCAAGCACTTCCTTCGCATCACTCCCAACGATCGCCGCAATGAACTCGCTCGCTTTTGGCGCATAACTCACCACCACACAGCCGGGCGGCACGTAGCCGTCCTGCAACGCCTCCAACACCACCCGCACAAATTCCTCTCCGGTCGCCTCATTGGTTTCCAGACGATGGCGGCCCACCAGCACCACGGCCCGCCGTTCTTTATCAATCCCATCCGCCCACGTGGGAACCCCGGAGAGTTCGAGGAGAATCACCAAGAGAATGACCCCGGCGCTTTGACTGCGTTCGGCGAGGATCGTCCGCGCACGTCCGATGCTCATGAGGCCAGCTCCTCGGTGTTCTCCGGCAACACCTTGATCCGCCCCGGCAATTTCCTTCGCGTGTCTGCGCCGCCTTCAAGAAATTGGTTCAGGAACACCAAGCTTTGCCCGCCATGTGTGCTCGTCAAGACTGCATCAGCGAGGCGCTGCGTCGCTTGAACCTGCTCGATCTGCACATACAAAGACAGCAACCCTCGCGCTTCCGCCATCCGCCACCGATCAATAGGCCGCTTCAAGACCCACTGCACCATCGACCGGAGGAACCGCTTCACATCGTCGATGGTATCGAGCGCCCCAATTTCCAACTCTTCCGGTAAGGCCTGTTTCAGCGACGCCGACAACGCCCCTTTCATGGCGATGTCGTGGCGTTCCGCCGGGGTGGCCAAGTGGAATTTGCACCCTGCCGCCGTAGGGCTGATACTTTGGCCGCATGGAGCCCCATCCTTTCGCCGAAACCCTTTTTCACCACATGTTGCCAAGAGTCACCTCCAAGGGCTTGCTCGAAAACCACGCAATCATAAAGTCCAGACGCACGCCCTTGTGCAGGGCACGGGGAGCCTCGAAAAGCCTTGCCACCCCTCGGTATTTTTGGCGCGGGATCGGGGCCTAGTCTCACGCATCCCACCGTCGCCTCAGCCCGCTCTCAGTCTGTCGTGTTCCATGCTCTGGTCTGTCGGGTCCAGGCCTGTGTTCACCGGGAGTCCTTCCAACTGTCAATCAGGCGGTCGAGGTCCACTCGGTCAAACAACAGCTTCCGCAGTTCCCCTGCATGGGGGAGGGGAATCCGTACCCGTTGCAGGCTGCCAGCGGCTTCCAAGTCCCTCACCGTCCAGGCTGAAACCCCCAAATATCCCGCTGTGCCTTGCAGATCCAACAGTCTTGGGAGAACCGGAGCAGAGGTTCTCTTCACCTCGGCGCTATCCTGGCTGCCGCTCCTGGAGCGAGTTTCCTGCATGCCTGTGCCTGAAATGTGCCCTCTCTCAGGCTTCCCAAAGAGGCCCGGATCGCCAATACGTGGCCTGCCGGGCTTCCCACGGCGGGAGCCAGGAACAGGGGAGGGGTTTGGCGTTGCTGTTGTGGTATCGTTCATTACCGACTCAATTACTCAAGAATCCTTGGCGCTCAAAGGCGGCTTCCCGCGTTTCCCTGGCGAAAGCCCATCTTTCCCGCTTTGCTTCCCAGTGGCTCAGGGAGAGCATGCCCCTCTTTCTCATCTCTGTTATCGGGACCGTTAACGTGCCCCCTCTTATAGAGAGGGGGGCGTTAATTAACGGTCGTGAGTTAACGCTCATGGTTAACGCTTCCATCCTGTAGAATCATAGACTTACGCCAGTCGTTAACGGTGTTAACGGTCGTTAACTCAGAAAGGGCGTTAACGGTCAGCGTTAACGGTCGTTTTACCGGTTCAACACGGTCCATTTCGCCTCTCGTCCTTCGCCGAT
>JANOEZ010000312.1:0-7341 GCA_031413335.1 Nitrospirota bacterium | reverse complement strand
TTGCTGGCCTGCGTGGAAACTGGAAGCTGACACCAAAAAGATCGAGGATAACGAAGGAGGGTTTGTATGCAGCTGTTTAAGAATCTCCGGATTCGAGTGAAGCTGAATATCGGGTTCGGGGTGCTCATTATCGCAACCCTTGTGGTGGGGTTCCTGGGCATCCAGGGTCTTCGCCAGGTCGGCGGTCAGCTCAGGATTGTCTACGCCAACTCGACCACCGCGCTGGCCAGTTTGGGAACGGCCGCCAGCAACCTGGGTCAATACCACGACACGTTGCTGAGCATCGGTCGGGCCACCCGCAAGTCGGACTTCGAGGAAGCCCTGAAGCAGCTGCCGGCGCTCAAACGCCAGGTGCTCGAGCCGCTGCAGGCCTATTCAGGCGGGCAGATGCACGTGTCGCGCAGCAACCGTGACGAAACCAAGGACTTCGTGGCGTTGGATAAGGCGCTGAAGGGCTACTTCGTGACCGCGGAGGGCGCGGTCAGCGCGTTTCAAGACAGCTACGCGCCGAATTTGAAAGAGGATCAGCGGGCCGCCATGCGGGAGCTCGGTCAATTGGCCTTGTCGGTGGAACTCGCCGACAAGTACGGCATCGCGTCCAAACAGCTCAACCAGCTGCTGGTGACGGTGCAGGATGTGGCCAAGGACCTCAATGATGACGGACAGGAAGTGGCGTCGGCACGCACCCAGTTCATGATCATCGGCGCGGTGCTGGCGATCCTGTTTGGGGTGGGCATTGCCTACGTGCTGACCCGGTTCATCTCGCAGGGCGTGGCGGACATCGCCGAAGTGGCGGCGCAAGCGGCGTCCGGACAGTTGCAGGCTCGTGTCAAAGTGGACAGCCGCGACGAATTGGGCCGGATGGGGAGCGCCTTCAACTCGATGCTCGACCGGATCGGTGGTCTCGTGCAAACAGAAGCAGAGCGCGACCAGATGCAGCAACGGTTGATGCAATTTCTGGTGCTGGTGTCCGAGGTCAGCAAGGGGGACCTGAGCAAGCGTGGTGAAGTGACGGCCGACATGTTCGGCAACCTGTCGGATGCGTTCAACCTCATGTTGGACCGGTTCGGCCAGTTGATGAAGCAGGTGCGCGAATCGGCCGAACGCGTCAATGCCTCCGCCCTCGCCCTGCGCGAGTCCGCCACCCAGATGACCACCACGGCGCGGCAGCAGGCGAAGGAAAGCGAGCAGGCGCTTTCGGCGGTCGAAGGCCTGACCCAGTCCATGCGGCAGGTGGCCGATACGGCCGGCGCGTCCTCGGAGAGCGCCAAGCAGGCGCTCACTGCGACCGAACGTGGCCGCGAAGCGGTACAATCCACCGTGCAGGACATGCAAGGTATTCGAGGCGCGGTGCAACGCATGTCCAAGCAGGTCAAGGGCCTGGGCGATCGCTCGCTGGAAATTTCGCAGATCGTGTCCACCATCCGAGACATTGCGGCCCAGACAAATCTATTAGCGCTCAATGCCGCCATCGAGGCGGCGGGCGCCGGCGAGGCCGGTGCCCGGTTCGCGGTCGTCGCCGACCAGGTCCGGAAACTGGCCGAAAACTCCACGCAGGCCACGCGCGAAATCGCGGAACTGGTGAAGGTCATTCAGACCGAAACGCAGGAAGCCGTCATCGCCATGGAGCAGGAAACGCAGGCGGTGGAAGCCGGCTCGGCCTCCGCCATGCGAACGGGCGACGTGTTCAAGGAAATTTCCAGCATTTCACAGCGGTCTGCCGAGCTGGCCCTGACCATTGCCCGTTCATCGGTGCAGGAAACGGAAGCGACGGAGGGCGTGAGCCGGACGATTCAAGGATTCGCGCACGGCGCAGCGTTCACCCAGACCGCCGCGGAGCAGACGAGGGCGACCATCGAAGAGCTGGCCACTCTGTCGGAGCGTCTGACGGCGTCGGTGTCCCAATTCAAAGTGGCGTAATTCGAATGGCAGGCGGATCGATCGGGATGCTGATGGGCATGGGGGCGTGATGGGAGACGAGCTGGAGCGGCACGGGCTCATCGGCATCTTTGCGGCCGAGGCGGGAGATGGGCTCAAAAAGATTTGGAAGGCGCTGAATCCCAAGAAAGGCGCCACGCCAAGTCCGGAGTCGTTGCACGAGTTCTTCATCGTCGGCCACAGCGTCAGGGGCGCCGCGGCGCAGTATGGATTCCCGAGTGTCGCCGCTCTGGCGGAGATTCTCGAGGCAGCCTTGGAGCGGGCCGGCAGCCCGCCGCCCGACGGCGAGTGGCCGCCGGTGGTGGCCATGCTCCGCGATCTCGTCGAGACGCTGCGCAAACAGGTTGAGGCGATCAGTGGGACCGACGCGGAGGAGCCGGGCTGTGTGGAAGCCTGGCAGGCCCGCTATCCCGGCGTCACCGCCGCGCAACCCTTTCCTTCCGCACAGCCTCCGCTTGAAGGCGTGCAATTGGTCGAGGAGTCGCCGGCGACCGTGGCGTTGCCGACTGTGGACGATGTGATTCCAGACTCCATCGTGCATCCGTCTCCGATTGCGTCACCGCCTGTTGCCGAAGAGCCGGCGTCGACCGATATCCTCACCGACAGCTACCTGCTTCCCGAGCTGGATGCCGAAGTCCTCGAGTTTTTTGGGCCGGAGGCCCAGGAATACATCGAGACGATCGAAACCTCGCTGTTGAAACTGGAAAAAGAACCGACCGACGCGGAAACGATTCATAAACTGTTCCGCGCCGCGCACACGCTCAAAGGCTCGGCGTTTACGGTCGGATTCCAGTGCGTCGGCGACCTGACCCATCACGTCGAGGATTTCATGGGGGCGGTCCGCGAAGGCAAGCAACGGGTCACGTCGGAGGCCACGGACATCATTTTTAAGGCGATCGACGTGGTCAAGGCGCTCATGAAGCGCGAGGCCGGCCTGCTCGAACAGATCCGTGGAGACTACGCGGTGGCGCAGCGTCGACTGGCCCAACTTGCGCATCTCGCGTCCTCAGCGGAGGCTCCGGCGGCGGCTACCTGGTCAGCCCCTGCGCAACCTGCGCCGGGGCCGGTTACGGTCCCGCAACCGGTGGTCGCGCCGGGCCAGGCCGCGCCGGAGCGGAAGGCGGCGCCCAAGGTGGACGCCGCAGGCGCCGAGAGCAAGACGACGGCGGAACAGGCGGTCATCCGGGTCAGCAAGGAGCGATTGGAACGCCTGCTGAACCTTGTCGGCGAGCTGGTCATCAGTCGTGGTCGGTTGGAACAGCGGCTGATTGCGCTTGAGCAGTTCTCAAATCAAGTGCAGGGGACCAAGGCCAAAATGGTCGATGCGGTCCGCTCGTTCGAGGAAAAGCACGCCTTCAACGTGCCGGCATCGTCGTCCGGTTCCGGCGGGGCGACGGATCCCGGTCTGCCGATGACGTCCGATTTCGGGGGGTTGGAATTCGACCGGTACGACGATTTCAATATTCTGGCCCGCCGCATGGCGGAGGTGTCGACCGATGTCGGCGAGGTCATGGCCCAGCTCAGCGGGTCCATCAAAAAAGCCCGCGAAGACATGGGGCTCTTGCAGCGGTTGACGCTGGATATGCGGGATGAGATCGCCCGGGCCCGTATCGTGCCGATCGGCACGCCGTTTACGCGCTTCAAGCGCGCGGTGCGGGAAATGTCGAGGGCCACGGGGAAGGATGTGGATCTGGTGACGTCCGGCGAGCACACGGAAGTCGACACCGCTGTCGTGGAACGGTTGGTGGACCCGTTGGTCCACATGGTGCGGAATTCCGTCTTTCACGGCATTGAAAAAACGGAGGTCCGTCTCGCGCAGGGCAAGCCGGCCAAGGGCACGATCTATCTCCATGCCGCCCACCGCGGCAACTCCGTGGTGATCGAAGTGGAGGATGACGGCGCCGGCCTCGACGTGGACAGGATCAAGGCCAAGGCTGTGGCCGTCGGGCTCATCCGTCCTGAACAGGCGCCCGATTTGCCCTATGCGGACACGCTCAAGCTGATTTTTCTTCCGGGATTCTCGACGGCCGATCAGGTGGGCGATCAGGCCGGGCGCGGCGTCGGCATGGACGTCGTCAAGCGCGTGATCGAGTCGATGAACGGCCAGATCGACATCGAGACGGAGAAGGGCATCGGCACGAAATTCACGCTGAGCCTGCCGTTCACGTTGTTGATCACGACGGCGCTGCTGGTGCGCGTGGGGACGGAGCGCTATGCCATTCCGCTGTCCAGCATTCGAGAGGTCATGCTGGCGGCTCCGGGCGCCATCCAGGATGTGGGCGGCCGGCCCATTCTCCAGGTCGGAGACGAGGCGCTCGAGGTACGTTCCCTGGGCCGACTGCTCGGGTTGGGCGAGTCAAAAATCGAAGGGGCCCGGCCGGTGCTCGTGGCCCGCGGAGCGACCGGCGTGACAGGCCTGGCGGTCGACGAACTGCTCGGCCGGCAGGAAATTGTCGTGAAAACGATGGGTACGCTGCGGCCGCTCCAGCAATCCTTTTTTGGGGGCGCGAGTATCGATCCGGAAGGGCATGTCGTGCTGGTGCTGGATATTGGCCGTCTGCTGACGGGCCGGGCCGCGGAACTGGCCGGGGCGTCGTTTGCGCAGCCGCTGTTGTCGGATGAAGGTTCCGAAACCGGCGAGTCATCCGGCGAAGCGGCCGGCGGACCGACCCGCATTCTCCTGATCGACGATTCGCTCAGCGTCAGAAAATTCGTGAGCCGGATGCTGGAGCGGGCGGGGTACGCGGTCGAGACCGCGGTGGATGGAGAGGACGGCGTGAAGAAAGCGTCGCAAACCTCGTATCAGGTGATCATCACCGACCTGGAGATGCCGAAGTTGAACGGCTACGAAGTGCTGCAAACTCTTCGGCAGCGTCCCCGCACCAAGTCCACCCCGATCATGGTGATGACGACGCGGGCGGGAGAAAAGCATCAACAAACGGCCATGAGTCTCGGGGCTTCGGGCTATCTGACCAAGCCGGTCGAAGAACGCGCGCTGGTCGCCGCCGTGGAGCAATGGATCGGCCGGCCGACCGGCGTGCGATGATGGAGGGGCAGACACGATGAGTCTGCGCAGTCGGACGGATAAAGTCGCCCCCTCGTTGGATACCATGCAGGTCCTGGTGGTGGCCTGCGGCAAGACCTATCTGGCGATTCCAGGCGCGATCGTGCGCGGGGTCGTCGAGTTCGGTGACGCGGTCGAGGCGCGCATCGTTTCGCTGTTCGGAGAAGCGTGCCGGGTGACGGACCTGGCGGCCCGTCTGGGGCTTCCCCCGGCGATGCTGACACCGGACATGCGGATCATTTTGTGCGGGGAACACCGCGCGCGGCAGGCGTGGCGCGTGGATCGCACCCTGGGACTCGAGGATGTGGACATGCAGCGGATCACGCCGTTGCCGCCTCATTTTGCCGGCGTGGAGCAAAGTTGGTTTACCGGGCTTTTTCTGTTCCGCGATACGGTGGCGCTCCTGATCAATCCCGGCTGGCTGCTGAGCCAGACGATGGACGCGTTTGTCTCGCAATCGCTCCCGGAACAGACGGCTGCGGGAGACACAGGCACCCTTGAGCAGGGGGTGGCCGCGCCAGCCGGCGATGCCGTCATGTCGACGCTGGCCGAGGGGGCGGCGAAACTGTCCCCCACCAAAAAGAGGGGGCGGCGCAAACCGTCAGTGACCGCCGACAGCGGCGAAGCCGCCTCGCTCGATGTGTTGGAGAATCTCGTGTTGGAGGAATCCGCAGATGTTGAGGACGGCCAAGCGCCATGGGCAGACGCCTGAGGCGGCCAAGCCCTGGTCGCTCGTGATATTCTCGGTCGGAGGGAAGCGAGTGGCGGTGCGCGCCGCAGAAATCGGCGGGGTCACTCCGTGGACCGAAGCGATGCCGGTTCCCAGTCTCACGCCCTACGTGAATGCGGTGGTGCGGCAGGGCGATGAAGTCTTGCCGGTGTTCGATCTGGCCCGGCTGTTGATGGTGCAGGTGTCCAAGGCGGAGCCCCTGTGCCTGCGCGCCAAGCGGCAGGACGGCCTGATGGCAGTCTGTATCGATCCGGACGTGCCGACGCTGCATCAGATCGAGGCGCAGGCCATCCGGCCGCCCGCATCCAGTTCGCCCGGAGTGGTCGGGATATGTTCAATCGGAGCGGAAGACGTGCCGATCTATTCGTGGGCGATGATCGGGCCGACGCCGGCGCAGAAGGTGGCCTAGCGCGGGTGAGCCGATGGTGACGATGTGAATGGGAGATGCTGATGCCGAAAGTGTTGATTGCCGACGATAGCATGGCGGTTCGCAAGGTGGCGGAGCGTCTGCTGGTGCAGGCCGGATTCGAGGTCGCCCTGGCGTCGAGCGGGGAGGAAGCCCTGACCTGGCTGGCAAAAGAACGGGCGGACATGATTATTACCGATGTCATCATGCCGGGACGGAGCGGATACGACGTCTGCACCTTTGTCCGCTCGCAGGCGGGGCTGGCCGATACGCCCGTGCTGCTGATCTCCGGGATTGTGAACGACGAAGTGGTCAAGCAGGTGGAGTTGTGCCGGGCCAACGGCGTGCTGAAGAAGCCGTTCCAGGGGTCGTCGCTTCAGGACAAGGTGAAGGAGTTGCTGGCCCAGCGGCAACAAGCCGCCCCGTCGCCGCCTTCTCCACAACCGGAGCCGGTTGCCACGGCTCCAGAGCCGGCTGCTCCGGCGTTTACGTTGCCCGCTCCTCCGAGCCCTCCGCCTCCGTCTGCGCCGGAACCGATGCCGGTGGCTGCCTCGGCTCCTCCAGTTTTCACACCGCCGCCTCCTCCACCTCCGAGTCCGGCGCCGGTTGCCGCGCCCGCGCCGACGTTTGCGCCGCCGCCCCAGCCGTCTGCGCCTGCATTCGATCCGACGCAGACCTCACGCATCGATCTCTCGCAGACCACGAAGGTCTATCGCATCACGGAAGACAAGTTGCAGGCCTTCCGCCAGGCCGTCGCTCGAGTCAAAGATCTGGAAACCGCTCTGGCCGAGGAGCAGGCGCAATCGGCCCGTCTCTACGAGCAGTTGGAAACAGCCGGGCAGCAGGGCGGAGGTGAGAGAGTCCAGCAGTTGGAGGCCATGTTGGCTGAGGAGCAGCAACGGTCCGCGCAACTGGCAAAACGTGTTGAGGAATTGGAGCGCGCGCTGGTGGCGGCGAATGACCGGGTGGGTCAAATCGCCAAACTGCTTCAGCCCGGCGGTTGATCAGCCTTCACCGGAACAATCATGGAACCCAACAGCACGACGGACCCCTTTCAGCAGGAGATTGTCGCCCTCTTTGCGGCTGAGGCGCAGGAGTGGATCGGCCAGGTGGAAACCGCGCTTCACGAGTTGGAGGCGGGGCCCCCTCAATTCCGGTGCGTCAAGTTATTCGAGACGATCCGGAACGGGATCACCAACCTGG
>JANOEZ010000311.1:0-3273 GCA_031413335.1 Nitrospirota bacterium | reverse complement strand
GGCGAGAAAAAAATACCACCAGTTCGAGAGCGACTTCACGGGCGTGGACGCCGAAATCCTGACCTCTCAGATCCCTGGCGGGATGCTGTCCATCCTGGCCGCCCAGTTGGCGGAGCAGAACGCGCTGGAGAAAATGCGGGACGTGCTCGAAGAAGTCCCGCGCGTGCGGAAGGACATGGGCTACCCGCCGCTGGTCACACCGAGCAGCCAGATCGTGGGTTCGCAGGCCACGCTCAACGTGCTCACCGGCGAGCGATACAAGGTCATCACCACCGAAACGAAAAACTATTTTCTCGGGTACTACGGCAAGCCGCCGGGCCCGGTGAATAAAGAGGTTTCCGCGCGAGCCATCGGCGACGACCGGCCGATCAAGGGCCGCCCGGCGGACCGGCTGGAACCCGAACTGCCCGCCGCCATCAAGGAACTGGCCGGCAAACCGACGTCGCCCGAGGATGTCGTATCGCTGGCGCTGTTCCCCGCCATCGCGCGGGAGTTTTTCGACGCACGGGAGAAGGGCCAGCTCAAACCCGAACCGCTCGCGCCGGCGCCGGAAGCAGGCCCCAAGGTCGCGCACGAGCTGCACCTGGCGCCGATCGACTTCAACGTCACGGTCCACGGCGAGACCTATCACATCCAGGTGTCGGGCTCGGGCCGGAAGGAAGACGGTCGCAAGCCCTACTACATCCGGATCAACGACAAGCTGGAAGAAGTTCAGCTTGAACCGATCCAGGAAGTGCTGGCCGGCGTGCCGGAAGCGCCGGCAACAGGCGACAAGGCCAAGCCGAAACGGCCCAAGCCCAGCAAGCCCGGCGACATCGCCTCGCCCATGCCCGGCCGCGTCGTCACGGTGCTGGTCGCCAAGGGCGACAAGGTGAAGGCCGACGATCCGGTACTGATCATCGAAGCCATGAAGATGGAAAACCGCGTGACCGCCCCGATTGCCGGCACGGTCGCCGCGCTCTACGTGAACGAGGGCGACGACGTGAAGCCGGACGAAACGCTCGTGCAGCTCGAATAAGCCTCCATAGTCATATGCTCGCACGCCTCCGTTCTCTCCTGCTGATTCCAATCCTCTTGACCGCCTGCGCGTCCCCCTCAGAGATTCCGCCCTGGTTCGATGGGCTCCAGCGTCAGCCCGTCCACACGGTCACAGTCAATGGCACTCGCATCGCCTATCTCGATGCCGGCGGCGGCCCTCCGGTCATCCTGATCCACGGCTTCGGCGGTTCCCTGTGGCAGTGGGAATACCAGCAGGCCTCCCTCGCCGCTCAGTACCGCGTCCTCACGCTGGACCTGCCCGGCTCAGGCCTCTCGGATAAACCTGAGATCGCCTACACACCAGACGAAATGGTCGCCTTTGTCCACGGCTTCATGGACGCGCTGGGGATTCAAAAAGCCTCCCTCGTCGGCAACTCGATGGGCGGCGGGCTCGTGATCGGCATGGCCGTCGCACATCCCGAGCGCGTGGACCGCATTGTCCTGATCAGCGGCCTGCCCAAAGGCGTGCGAGAGAAACTCACAGGTCCGCTCATCAGGCGCGCGGTCGAGACTGCAGCTCCGGTCTGGCTGATCCGGTTCGGCAACTGGCTCGCCGGCCGCTGGGTGACCGAGGACGTATTGAAAGAACTCGTGCACGACCACAGCCGGCTCACGCCGGCCGTCATTGAACGGTCTGTCCGGAACCGCACGCGGCCTGGGCTGATTCAAGCCGCGATGGCCACGACAAGAAATCTGCCTTTGTGGGAACAGGGCTTCGCGCTCAAGATTGGTGAAATCAGCCGTCCCACCCTCGTCATCTGGGGCGAGCAGGATAAAGTGTTCCCGCCCGAGGTCGGGCGCGAGCTGCAACACACCATTAAAGGAGCCGCCTTTGCGCTGGTCCCCAAGGCCGGCCATATCCCGCAGTGGGAGCAGCCGGACGCCGTGAATGCCCTGCTGATCACGTTTCTGAAACCTTGACACAGTCGGTCAAACAGCCGAATCTATGGGGCCTCGCTCAACAATTTGACTAGGAGACCACCATGACACGAATCCATCACACCATTCTCTCAGTGCTGGGCATCGCCTGCCTGGCCGGCATAACCGGCTGCGACGGCAAGGGCAAGCCCGGCGAGATCGGCTTCATGTACAAGGACTTGCCGGTTGCAAGCGGCAGCGCGACCGCCGGCAAGGGGCACAGCGTCACGTTTCAAGGCAAACCGCTTGTCCTGGCCGGAACCGGCATCAAGGTCGGGCAGAAGCTGCGCGCGGTCAATGTGGCGAAAGGCGACCTCTCGCTTATCAACATTCTGAGCACGAAGGGCAAGGTGCGAATCCTGAACATCGTACCGTCGCTCGACACGGCGGTCTGCGAGCAGCAAATACATCACCTCAGCGAGAAGAACAACGGTCTGGATAAGACGATCGAGCTGATCACAATCAGCGTGGACACGCCGTTTGCGCAGGGCCGCTTCGCCAAGGAAGCCAAAATTGCCAACGTGACCTTTCTCTCCGATTATCGTGGCGGGGATTTCGGAAAGACCTACGGCCTGCTGGTGAAGGACCTGCACATCCTGGCCCGCACCGTCATGGTCGTGGACAAGGACAACGTGATCCGCTACATGCAAGTGACGCCCGAGTTGGCGCAGATGCCGGACATGGACGCCGCGTTCAAAGCGGCACAGGCGCTGCTGTAAAGCAGACGCGGCTTGAGGACTGAGTGCTGAGGACTGAGATGAAAACTGATCTCCCGAAGTCTCTCCAAAAGCCTCAGTCCTCAGTCCTCGTTACTCAGCACTGAGGAAACTATGGCGCATTACGATTTACTCGTGCTCGGCAGCGGCCCCGCGGGGCAGAAGGCGGCCATTCAGGCGGCCAAGCTCCGCAAGCGGGTCGCGGTCGTCGAAAAAGAGATGGTCGGCGGCGCCTCCGTCAACACCGGCACGCTGCCCAGCAAAACCCTCAAGGACGCCATCTATTACCTGCACGGCGCCAAGCTGCGCGCCTTCACCAACGTGTCTGTGACGCTGAAAAAAAGCTTCACGCTGAGCGATTTGATGGCCCGCAAGGACCACGTGATCAAGAACGAGCTGGCCATCATCACCAACCAGCTCGAGCGCAACGACGTGGAGATCGTCCACGGCACCGCCTCGTTCGTGGACCCGCACACCATCCGGATCGTGAAACAGCATGGCCACGAGGAGCAGTTGAGCGCGGACTTCATTGTGATTGCGACCGGCTCACGGCCTCGGCGCAGGGGGCCTTCAAGCTCCTCTTCGTCGCCCCGGAGCGGTT
>JANOEZ010000310.1:0-2873 GCA_031413335.1 Nitrospirota bacterium | reverse complement strand
GCGTCCGGCCCGCGCATCGGCTGAAACTTCAAGACCCGCGCTGCGTTCAGTGCCAGCGAATGGCCGCAGCAGCGGATTTCCTTGAATCCTGCGCCGCCGTCGATGACGATCACGCGCAGCCCGCACGAATCCGGATACAGTTTTTTCTCGTCCAGGATCACGGACACCGGCATGCGGCCCCTGGTGCGGCCCAGCGAGGAGCCGACGTCGGCAACAAGATCCTCTTCGGTCAGTTCGTGATCGCAGCAGAGGATTTTCTCGAATCCCGCCCCGCCGTCCAGCACTTTGACGATGAGACCGCAACTGCCGGGATGTCGCTTCTGCTCGTCGATCAGGTCGCCTTTTTTCAATGCCATGAGGGTCCTTTAAGCTGACAAGTTTGCAAGTTCCAAGTTGCAGGTATGCGGAACTTGTCGCTTGCAGCTAGCCAATTGTCAGCTTGTCCTCTGCGCCGCTTCCATCCCCCGCTGTTCGTTCACTCGCTGAAAGATCAGCAGTCCGAAAACAAAGAAGACGGCCATGGACAGCACCGCCCAGCGCTGACTGCCAGTCCAGGCCGTCACTTCGCCGTAGACCACCGGGCCGATGACCGCAGCGAACTTGCCGGTGACGGTGAAGAAGCCGAACAGTTCGCCTTGCTTGCCCGGCGGCACAAAACGCCCGATCAGCGCCCGGCTCGTGGCTTGATTGGCGCCGAGCACGGCGCCCGCCACCAGCCCGATCAGATAAAATTGTGCGTGGGTCTGGACGACCGATGCGGCTCCCACGACGCCGACCCAGATCAGCAGCGTGAAGCTGATCGTGCGCGTCGACCCAATCCGATCGGCCAGCAGGCCGAACCCCACCGCGCCCAGGCCCGCCGTCACTTGCGTGATGAGGAAATAGATAATCAGATCGCCCGGAGAAAAGTCCAGGACTTTGTTGGCGAAAATGGCGGAGGCGACGATGACGGTGTTGATCGCGTCCGTATAGATCAGATAGGCGATGAGGAACCACAGGAGATCCCGGTAGCGCGTGATCGCTTTTGCCGTGGCGGCGAGCCGCGCGAAGACGTCGCGCAAGGCTGAGGCGCCGGCTGCCGATGGTTGCGGCAGGGCGCGCTCGCGGAGCCACAACAGCGTGGGCAGCGACGCCGCCAGAAAAAAGACGGCCGTCACCACGAAACTCAACCGGTACAGCGGCAGATTGTCTTCCGCGAAGCCGCCTGCGATGAACGGATAGGCCAGGGCCAGCGAGAGCAATCCGCCGACATAGCCGAGCCCCCAGCCATAGCCGGAAATCCGCCCCATGGTCGCCGATGTGGCGATCTCGACCAGGAATGCGCTGCAGAAGAGGAACCCCAGCTCGAACGTGATGTTGGCCAGACCGAGGAGCACCAGGCCCAGCCACACGTCGCCCTGCTCGACGAAAAAGAGCAGGGCCGTGCAGGCCACACAGAGTAATGTGGAACCGATCAGCAACGGACGCTTGATCGCCCGCGCGTCGGCCAACGCGCCCAGCGGGGGCGAGAGCAGCGCGACCAGCAGCATGGAGACCGCATAGCCCCAGAACCAAACCCGTTCCGCGGTCGCCCCTCCGAGATCGCGCGCAACCACCTGGATGAAATAGACGCTGTAGGCGACGGTGATGATGAGGGTGGTGAACGACGAGTTGGCGAAGTCGTACAGGCACCAGGCCCAGAGTTCCTTCGGCCCGGCTGGCGGCAGCGCATTCTTGTGGTTCATTATGTCTGCGCTTTCGAAATCCGTTCGTGCGTGCGCCGGATCGTATCCAGCAACACGTGATGCGTACGGCAGCCGACAACCAGTTGCGCGATGCTCGGATCAGCCGGCAGGTGGGAGCGCAGGAACTTCCGCTTGAGCTGCATGATTCGGCGCAGGGATGCCTCGATCCGGTCCCGAGCGATGGTCCCGTTTTCGACGGCCTTGCGGACCGCGTCCATCGCGGTGACGGCCCGGTCACGGTCCTTGCAGATCAGCAGCATATCGGTGCCGGCCAGAAAGGCCTGCACGGCCGCGTCCCCGACACCGTGGTGATCCACGATTGCGTGCATTTCCAGATCATCGGTCACGACCACGCCGTCGAATCCCCATTGTTCTCTCAGCAGTCCGGTGAGGATTGTGGGGGAGAGCGTCGCGGGCCGCTGGGCATCCAGTGCCGGGTAGACGACGTGGGCCGTCATGAGCGACGCGAGACCGTTGGCGATTGCGTGGCGAAAGGGCGGCAGTTCCCGCTCGACGAGCACCTCGGCGGAAGCCTTCACGATCGGCAGTTCCTTGTGCGAGTCCGCGCTGGTGTCGCCGTGGCCGGGGAAATGCTTGCCGCAGGCGACGACGCCCTTGCCTTGAAACCCACGGACGGCGGCCAATCCCAGTTCGGCCACGATGTCGGGCTCGCTGCCATAGGCCCGGTCGCCGATGATCGGATTATCCGGATTGCTATGCACGTCCAGGACCGGCGCCATGTTCATATTGACGCCGACGGCCCGCAACTCGGCTGCAGTGACGGCTGCCGCCGCGTACACCAGTTCTTCCGAGTGGCAGGCTCCAACGACACCGCAGGGCGGAAAAATCGTGAACCCCTTCGGCAGGCGCGAGACGCGGCCGCCTTCCTGGTCGATGGCGATCAGCAGCGGGGAGTGCGGCGAGCGTGCCTGGAGGCCGTTGGTCAGTTCAATGATCTGCGCAGGTTGTTCGAGGTTTCGCGCAAAGAGGATCATGCCGCCGGGTTTGTACCGGGCTTGCAACTCTGCCCATTCAGGCGAGACGGTCGTCCCGTCAAAGCCGAGCATGAACAGTTGGCCGATTTGCTCGATGAGATTCACGC
Organism: Nitrospirota bacterium; assembly: GCA_031413335.1. Classification (GTDB taxonomy): domain Bacteria; phylum Nitrospirota; class Nitrospiria; order Nitrospirales; family Nitrospiraceae; genus 2-02-FULL-62-14. The sequence continues at coordinate 47 of JANOEZ010000310.1, read as the reverse complement.
GCAGGTCCGGTGCCGAGGAGCTTACAGACTCTGATCAATCAGGTATT
>JANOEZ010000309.1:0-3420 GCA_031413335.1 Nitrospirota bacterium | reverse complement strand
TATATTACATTTTTCCTTTCAACAACAACCTTCCATTTGTTTCTTTTAGCATATTTATACAACATTTCATTCGGGTTAAAACAAACCGGCTTTTCCACCAATTCTAAAAAAGGAATATCGCTTTCCGTGTCCCACGACGGTTTTGAGATTGATGACCTTGCTTCGGTCATAGCCGACATCGGCCGTAATGACCAGCCGCGCTTCACAATCCTGAATCCGGGACTGCAACGCCGGCGCGCTGAATCCGGAATAAACCACGCTATGAATGAGGCCGATCCTGGCACAGGCCAGCATGGCGACGATCTGCTCCGGAATCTTCGGCATGTAGATGGTGACCCGGTCACCTTTTTTGAGACCAAGGGCCTTCAGCGCATTGGCGCAACGGTTCACCTGACGATAAAGCTCGGCATAGGTGAAGATGCGCTCCTCACCCTGTTCGCCGACCCAAATGACCGCGACTTTGTTCTTCCGCCAGGTTTTGACGTGCCGGTCGAGGCAGTTATAGGAGATGTTGCAGGTCGCGCCGACGAACCACTTGGCCCAGGGATAGTCCCACTCCAGCACCTTCGACCAGGGCGAGAACCATTCCAATTCCCTGGCCGCCTGGCTCCAGAAGGCCTCCGGATCGGCAATGGACTGCTTATAGGCGGACTCGTAGTCCTTGATGTAGGTCCGCGATGTGGTTTCCGCGGTCGGGTGGATGACCCGCTTTTCGTGGAGGAGCGATTCAAACTTCTCTTCCGGCTGCGTCATGGGATTCCCTCGCTTGCGTGCGCGCCATTATGCACAAGCCTGCTCGACACGCGCAAGCCGGTTCCTTGACACTTTTAAGAACCGAAGGGTAGCATGCGCCCATGAATGCTGGCTGGATGACACGGACTGTTCTTGCCGTTGCGGCCGCCGTATTGCTTGCCGCCACCGTGGCCGACGCCCAACTTGGACGCCCCGAAGGCCTGTACTACAAGTCCTGGGCCGTCATCTTCGGCATCAACGATTATCTTCTGGCTCCCAAACTGACGACACCGGTCGCCGACGGCAAAGTCCTGGCTGCGGCCCTGCGCAAACTCGGATTCGAAGAAGTGGTCGAAGTGTACGACAAGCAGGCCAGCTTCAAGGGCATGCAGTACATTCTCAATGATGTGCTGCTGCGTAAAGTCGGACGTCAGGACCGTGTCGTCATCTTCTATGCCGGCCATGCCGGTATCACAAAGGACAGCAATGGGAAGGACCTGGGCTACCTGGTTCCCTGGGATGCCCAGATCAACAACGCCGCCAAAGCCGTGACGCTGGACGACCTGAAGGACTTCTCCCGACGGGTGATGTCCAAACACATTCTGTTTATCATCAATGCCGGTGTCAGTGGATGGGACATCACAGCCCCGCAGCAGTTGTCGTTGGAAGGACGCGGCACGCAGGAAGAAGAAACGGACAAGCGGGCCGTGCAGGTTCTCACCGCGGCTAATAAAGGGGAGGCCACCGCGCAGAAGGACGGCCAGAGCCTGTTTCTGCGCGCACTCGCCGCTGGCTTGCAGGGTGCGGCAGACACGGACAAAAACGGCTGGCTGATGGTGAGTGAACTCGGCGCCTATAGCAAACAGCAGGTTGAAAAGGCCACGGCCGGCAAGCAACATCCCCAAATTGTACGCCTTGACGGCGATGGGGACATGATTCTGATCGAGGGCAAGAAAGGGACGTTCCGGGCAGGCGGCGAGCCGAAAACAGACGCGGAGCGCGTTTCGGCGGCCAAAGAACTGTACGACCAGGCCTTCACGACCTTGCAGCAGCAACGCCCGCCGCAGGAAGCCCTGAACAGTCTGAACAAGGCCCTGGAATACAACCCCACCTACGGCGACGCGTATATTCTCAAAAGCTATGTGCTGCTGGAATATCTGTTCAACCAGGACGATGCGCTGATCGCGGCGAATCAAGCCGTCAAATATGCGGCGGAGAATCCGGACTCGCACTACACGCGGGGACTCATTCTGCTGAAAAAGCAGCAATACAAGGAGGCGGAGCAGGCGATGCAACGCGCACTGGCTCTGAATCCGGACAACTCAGACGCGCTGTTGGTTCTCGGAGATCTCTACGCCGAAGATTTGAAGGATCAGAAGAAGGCCGTGGAGGCCTACACGAAATATCTAGGGAACGGCGGGACGGAGAGCCGGGCGAAGGACTATGTTGACAAAGCCGGCGCGGTGAAGCCGTAGGTGACGTTATCCGTCTTGCGGGTAACGGGTAACGAATCACGTCCTCAGGCCTGTGCGCCGCCTTTTAAATAACCCAATCCGATCTTCAGCGCCCGCCGGGTAATCTCCGGCCATTTGGCCTCCGGATATTCCATCAGCACGGCAGCCGCCTTCGGGTCCTGGATATCCAGTTGCGTGACCCTGATAATCCCATCCTCGATTTTTACGTCAGCCACACGCACCCTCCTTGTAAAAACCTCACACGCCTTAGAAACGACCTATTTTTCACGTCACCGGACGATTTTCGTCGCGTTGACAGGTCTGGAGGTGCATGTTAGCATCTTTTTTAGAGGCAGATGCAATGACGAACCCGGCTCCAGCTCGCGCATCGAGCCTCACACCAAGGAGGAAACGCCCATGATGCCCACAGTTCACGGGATCTCACGAGTGATACAAGGAAGCCTTGCAGTCGTCCTCCTCATCGGCCTGGTGGCCTGCGGCGGCACCCCGAAGTGGGTGACACAAGGGTCCGGCGCCCTGAACAGCAAGGACGACAAGGCCTTCTACGGCGTCGGCTCGATTATCGGCATTAAGAACGAGCCCCTGGCCTGGGACGCGGCGGAAAATCGGGCGCGCGCCGAAATCGCCAAGAATTTCCAGACCTACACCGCCTATCTCATGAAAGACTATGCCGCATCCACCACTGCCAATGATTTCACCAAATCCACCGAAGAGCAGAACGTGGAGCGGGCGATCAAGACCTTCTCTGCCGTTACGCTGAACGGGGTCCGTCCCGTCGAGCGCTACAAAGACGAGGACAGCGGCACCTATTACGTGCTTGCCAAGCTGGATCTCAAGGACATCAAGAACAAACTCGATGAGTCGAAAGAGCTGAACACGGAAGTCCGGGACTTTGTCCGGAAGAACGCGGATCGCCTGTTCGACAAGCTCGAAAAAGAAGAAACCAAACAAGCTCCCAAGCCGTGACGCGTGAAGGGTGACGAGTGATGGGTAAAAAAATAGCTTCCGTTCAATTCAACATTCAGCATTCAACATTCAGCGTTCGAGCATGGTCGGGCGCAAGCGCCCTGGCCATGCTCGTAGTCCTGGCGGGCTGCGGAGCCGAGACCAAGGTCACCCGCGTGGATTCAGGCGTGGTGACCGATCTCAGCGGACGGTGGAACGATACCGATTCCAAGCAAACAGCTGAAGCGATGGTCAAGGAAGCGCTGGG